>DAORHY010000057.1:0-14678 GCA_035438225.1 Bacteroidia bacterium | reverse complement strand
TAGTCGGTAGTCGGTAGTCGGTAGTCGGTAGTCAAAAAAAAAAAAAATACAGAGACAAAATTAAATCGCACATTGAATCTCCTGAAGCACTTTAAATGTCGGCGTCATTTCCCGGCGCCGAAGACATTAAAAAATACCTCTGCGTAACTGTTGCCGATCGGGATTTCTGCTTCCGCAATTTTGATGGACCTGTTGCGAACGGATTCGATGCGGTTTAAAGGAACAATGAATGAACGGTGAACCCTGATGAAAGTATTCGCATTCAACTTCTCCTGGATGGCTTTCAATGTCATTCTGGCGACAATGGTTTTTTGGTTCTCGGTGTGGATTTTAATGTAATCATCAAGGCCCTCGATATAAAGTATTTCAGCCAATGGAATTTTCAGTAAACTATAATCTGCACGCACAAATAAGAACTGGTCCTGTGCAGGTTCTGCAGTCAGCGATAATGATTTTAAATCATTTGCCCTTTTTACTGCCTGCTGAAAGCGTTCAAAAGTAAAGGGTTTCAGCAGGAAATCAACTGCACTCAAATTGAAGCCATCCACAGCATAGCGGCTATGAGCGGTGACAAAAATAACCAGGATATCCTGACGTATGGTTTTGTAAAAGTCAATACCGGAGATCGCCGGCATGTGGATATCCAGAAATATCAGGTCCACCGGAAATTTTTCAAGGTACTTCATCGCTTCATCTGTACGCGTGAACGTTTTCTGAAGCATCACTGTATCAACCCGGCTGCAAAAATTTTCCAACACCCGCAGAGCCGGTGGTTCATCGTCGATGGCGATTGCATGAATCATTTCAGGTGCAAAGATAAGAAGATAGAAAAATCATTGGCATCATGCTGGATCTTCAATTTGTGCTTACCGGGGTATATAAGTTCCAGGCGTTGACGCACATTTTTCAGGCCAAGCCCTGAATAAGATGCCGACTGGTTAACCGTTCTGTTTATGGTATTAAACACCTGAAATTCAAGATCCGAATTTTTAATCAGGATATTCACAAGAATGTAGGAAGGATAATCCGGATTGACACCGTGTTTGAATGCATTTTCAACGAATGGGATCAGGATAAGCGGTGCGATCTTCTTGCTTTCGACCAACCCGGTAACGGTAAAATCAATTTTCACTGTATTTCCGAGCCGGATCTTTTGCAGTTCGATATAGCTGGTGATGTAATTTACTTCCTTTTCAAGAGGAACAAAGGGCTCCGCTGCTTCTGTCATTACATAACGCATCATACCGGACAACTGAACGATAGCATTGGCAGAGTGCATGGCATTTTCATCCAGGGCAGTGGAATAAATTCCATTCAATGTATTAAAAAGAAAATGAGGATTTACCTGAGCTTTCAAAAAAGACAATTCAGCATTCAATCTTTCCTTCTGTGCCTGTTTCCATTGATTGGAAATCCGGATGACAAGAGTGTATAAAAATAATGCAACAAACAAAAACAGGTTGTGGCTGATAAGAAAAAAAAACGGAGGTTCAGGATGCGGCGGCCGGGTGTGGTCCTGCATTCCGGAAAGATTATCGGGGTGATGCTCATGCGGAGAAATCAAGCTTGGGAGAAAGAGCACAAGAAAGAGAGCAGCAAGGGCGATTGAATAAAATAGTAAATGCCTTTTTCCAAGAAAATATTCAGGAATAAAATAATAGTAATTAGCATAGAAATAGCCAATCATGATACTATAAGCAATCAGGTCACGAAATGTTTCTCCATGGGTGATGAAATCCCAGGTAAGCTTCACATCGGGTGCCATTAAAATCGGAAGGGTAAGGAAGACAAAACATGCAATAATATTCAACGCAATCTTGCCTATTCGCAGGTTCATCAAGCAATATTTGTTTCAAAAATAAGAAAGGTAGTCATACATCACAGGAAAAGAGGTGATTCAGCGCATTGTATAGGTCAACCAGGAAATTCTGAAGAAAAACGATCCGAATGAACCCAATTACCGGTGCATCATGATTTCCTGAGTCTGCATTTTTACCAATGCACCGTCTTTCAATACCGGAATAACACGGGTAAGATTCGGAGTGAGACAATATTTGATGTCTTTTTTCAAATTCAGTTTCGCCAGCCGCTCTTTGTGGGATGCCTGAGACATAAATTTATAAGGATCCTGCTTTGCCAATTGATAGAGGTACTTCAATGCCAGGCAGCCGTCTCCCAATTTGATCTGGTCGTTCATCGCAGTAAGCTCCTCAGTAACCGCTCCGGCAAAAATAGCATCTTCCAGATTGAATTTATTTTTCCATCCGCTGCACAAAAGCAGCACATTTCTTTGTTCATGAATCAACCACTCGCAAAGTGCATCAATGTTAAGAAATGAACCAATGACTACTTTATATGCATCTTTCGCTGCGTCAATAGCCTGCGTTCCGTTGGTGGTTGTGATGGCGATGGTTTTGCCTTTCACAATATCTCCCATGTAACTAAATGGTGAATTCCCGAAATCAAACCCATCTACCTGGATGGCATCACGTTCCGCACCTGCCAGGTAACCTTTCCGTTTCCATTCCCTCGCCTCTTCTACTGTCGCAACCGGTATGATTTTCTCTGCCCCGTGCTCAAATGCCGTGCAGATTGCAGAAGTCGCCCGCAGAATATCAATGATTACAACGATGCTGCCTGCGTCCGCATAAATCGGATATAAAAGTGGAGAAAAACAGGCGTCAACCTTAATTTTTGGCTGATGGTCTTCGGTCATAAAGAAACCCTTTGTTGCAAACGAATATACAAATTAATCAAAACTCCGGGGATTTTTTTTACCTGAAACTTCGTTTGTATTCTACAGTTAAAATTTCCACGGTTCAATCCACAGTATATGTTCAGCATTGGATTGGCCGTGGTGCGTGGAGAATTTTATTCTGCTGAGAGTACAAGGGCTTATTTTTTATAAAATGGAATTTTAACAACTTTGGCTTTCACGGCTTTGTCACGGATGAAAATGAAGATTTCCGATCCTTCTTTCGCAAATTCGGGTTGAACATAAGCCATTCCGATAGCTTTCTGCAAAGAAGGAGATTGTGTTCCGCTGGTGACTTTTCCAATTGTTTCACCACTGGCGCTTTTCACTTCGTAATCATGACGCGGAATTCCACGATCGATCATTTCGAAGCCAACCAATTTCCTGGAAACACCGGTTTCTTTCTGGGCTTTGAGTGCAGCAGAATTAGTAAAGTCTTTTGTGAACTTTGTGATCCAGCCAAGGCCCGCTTCAATCGGTGAAGTAGTGTCATCGATATCATTTCCATAAAGGCAAAAACCCATCTCCAGGCGAAGCGTATCCCTTGCACCCAGACCAATCGGTTTAATGCCGAATGCTTTTCCAGAATCAAATATTGCATTCCAGATGTGTTCTGCATCCTTATTCTCAAAATACACTTCAAACCCGCCTGCTCCGGTATAGCCGGTGGCAGATACAAGAACATTTTCAATTCCAGCGAATTTGCCTTTGTCGAAAGTATAATATTCCATATTGCGGAGATCCATGTCAGTCAACGGTTGCAGCACATCAACAGCTTTCGGGCCCTGGACAGCAAGCAAAGAAGTTTGATCCGAAATGTTGTGCATCTCTACTCCCTTTGTATTGTATTTCCGGATCCAGTCCCAGTCTTTTTCAATATTGCTGGCATTCACAACCAGCATATAGGTTTTCTCATCGATACGGTAGACCAGTAAATCGTCAACGATACCGCCATTTTCGTTGGGCAAACAGGAGTATTGAACTTTTTTATCAATCAGTTTGGAAGCATCATTGCTTGTGACACGCTGGATCAGATCCAGTGCATCCGGGCCTTTCAGGATAAACTCACCCATGTGAGAAACATCAAAGACGCCTACGCCGTTTCTGACTGTTTCATGCTCTGAATTAATTCCTTCATAAGAAACAGGCATCAGGTATCCGGCAAAAGGAACCATTTTTGCGCCGAGACGGGTATGGAGATCAGAAAGGGCAATAAATTTGAGTTGATTTTCGGTCAGTTCCATGATTTTGGCTTAAAAATACGACTGCAAGATAAGATATTTCGGGCAGGGGAAGGCCGGGAACGATCTCAAATTATCCTCCGGTTTTTTCCGTCAATTGATTGAAAAAACGCAAATAATTTCCCTGCTGGGAAAGAACGGAATAGCGGTTGATAACCGTTTGTCGGGCTTTTTGTCCCATATTTTTTCTGAGAATTTCAGAATCAATCAAAACACTCAGTTTTTCCACCCATTCCTGTGTCTCATTTGCAAGGAATCCGTTTTCACCGTCGACAATTATCTCCTTGTTGACACCTACGGGTGACATGATGGTTGGAATTTCCAAAGCCATGTATTGAAGACCTTTCAAGCCGCATTTCCCATTCGCCCATTCATCATCCGGCAATGGCATGATGCCAATATCGAAGGAGGACAACTCCAGCACTTCGTCTTTCCGGTTCCATCCGATTCCCTGAATATCAAATTCTTCGTTCTTGTACGCAGCATCGCCAATCACCTTGATCTTTATTTTTTTTCCGTACTTCTCAATGATTTTACGAAGAAACGGCAATGCAAATTCAAAGTGTTTGATTGTGGTTACACTTCCACTCCATCCGATAGTGATGAAATCGGTTGCCGGAAGTTTCATGCGCTGGTATTCAGACGTATCAATGGTGGTGGGAACAATGACGACGTTTTTACAAAACTGTGAAGCATAATTTGCCAGGTACGCATTGCCTGCAAATACGATATCGCATAGTGAAATGATTTCACCTGTCTTGGCAGGATTTTTTAACCAATGAAACCGTTTGTTCGCTTCACTGATATCCAGATGCCAGATCGCATCATCAAAATCAAAGACCAGCTTCGCCCTGGAATTTTTAAATTTCTTTTCAAAATACGTTGAGCCGGTCATGAATGCTTCCCGGAAAATGAAAATAATATCGTAGTCGTTCCTGTGCCGGATATTTTTCAAACGCGTAGTCAGCGCTTTCAGGATCATCCTGATTTTTTCAAAATAATGTCCCGGTTTGTAAATGATTTTATCGGCCCTTTCATCGATAAAATAAGACAATTCACATTCGTATCCGTTCTCTCGGAGAAATTGAAAATATTGCTCAAACCGAAACCTTTGTCCGGGTGCGCGGTCGAAGCGGTGCGAAGCAATAAAAAGAATTTTCTTCATTTTACATATCTCATTTTTCCCTGTCTTCTCCTGGTTTACTGCCCAGTGAATTATCAAACATTCTTTCCGGTTACTTTTGTGCCACTGCGTGCCAGAACGGTTCATTTTCACCGAATCGGATATTCCTCAAGCCCGCTTTTTTCAACATGTTTTCAATTTGCATTTTGCTGAATCTTTTCTCTAAAGGTGTTCCCAGCCGGTCCAGTGCATCATTCCGGATGATTTTGAAATTCTTGTCGCAATAGTACGACAGCGGAAATTTCTTATACCAGGATTTTGCCGGGAACAGAAACCTTACCGCTCTTGCAATTGAGATGATTGGCAGATACAATGTCACTGCAAAAAAATCGCAGGCAAGCTTTTTCATTTTTTGTGGCATCGGATAAATGATCATTCGCAGAAAATGAACCGGATAGAATAGCATCCGGAAAAATACGGAACGGTTATCCAGGCTGTAGTAAAGATAGATCAGAAAATGTCCGCCCGGACGCACTTTGGCAGCAGCCTTCCGGATCGCGTCCTGTGTATCGGGCAAATGGTGCATGACGCCCAGGCTGAATACAAAATCGAAAGAACCATCCGGAAAGGGTATGGCATCAACCCCGGCCTGTGTCACACGGATGTTTGGGATGCCGGAAACAAGCTTTGCTGCAGGAATCACTGCGCTGCTCGGGTCCATCGCTTCAATGAATTTAACCCGCGGTGCCAGGAATTTAGACCAGCGACCCGTTCCACATCCAATATCCAGAACATTGGAGTGAGCAGGAAGTATTTCGCTTGTGATGATGTCAAAATACTGTTCACCGGCTATCCGTATATCTTCATCCGTAAATGTTGAAAATGTATTCCATTCTGCGCCGAACGATTTCACCGTTTCCGCATCTATATTCCCTTCTCCTGATGAAATAAAACTGGCAATTTCAGTTTTGTCAACAGAAATATATTGAAGCGGCTTGCGGTTGTATTCGATCATTTGAAATGAATCCGTTTTTGGGACCGTTCAATGAATTCAATCATTGTCTGATAAGCACTGATTGTTTTGATCCGTTGGTAAGGGGAATATAGAATGGGGAAAAGAAACCATTATTCAGTCCAAAAGGCAGGCAGGTTCTCTGTTAACTCAATATTTTTGAACCGGACGCTGGATTGGATGCCCGTCTTCCTGGCCCAGCCCGACATTTTCCGGATACCCTCCTCCAGTGAAGTGAATTTCGTGATACCGAATACTTTTTTTGCTTTGCTGTGGTCTGCATACGCGTGCACCACTTCTTTGCGTGGTTCGAGGTATCGGATTTTTCCGGAAAGATCCATCGCGTTCTGTACCGTAATTGCCAGCTCGTTAATGGTGAATTCCTGGTCGGCGCCGATATTGAAAATCTGGTTCATTGCTGCGGGAACATTCACACAATTTGCAATATGGGGAGCGACATCGCCGATATAACTGAAGGCGCGGGTTTGTTTCCCATCACCAAATACGGATAGTTCTTTCCCCTGCATGAGTTGATTCATGAAAATGCCGACGACATTCCGGTATTTATCACCGAGGTTTTGATATTCTCCATAAACGTTATGCGGACGAAAGATTACCGAATTCAGCCCAAACATTTCGTGTGCAGATTTCAGGTCAAGCTCCACCGCATATTTTGCAATTCCATAGGGATCTTCCGGTTCGGGTGTCATGTTTTCCTGCATTGGTGGTTTAAGCCCTCCATAAACAGCGATGGAAGAGGTAAAGACAAAACATTTCACATGATGATGGACAGAAGCATTGATCAGGTTTACACTACCAATAAGATTATTCGTATAATTAAAACGACGGATAAAATGACTCAGGCCTTCCGCTGCGTATGCGGCCAGGTGATAAATGTAATCGAACGTATGCTTTTCGAAGAGTTGGTCGATCAGGACATGATCCACAACGGACCCATGAACGAATTCTGCATTGGGATTCACATTCTCCCTGAATCCGCCGCTCAGATCATCCAGTACAACCACCTGGTGACCCATTTTAACCAATTCATTTACTACGTGAGCACCGATAAATCCTGCTCCTCCGGTAACCAAAGATGTTGGCATAAAAGACCTTATTGTTTGCCCAAAAATATAAATTAAAACAGGAGTATTGAATTTTAACTCCAATAATTTGAGCATTGATTGTTTTGCACCTATGAATCGTACAAATAAGATAAACAACAATGTTTGAGTCAGTTAGTACGGCGGGTAAGGTTGAACAGATAGAAATAGAATTGTATCTTTGAAACCGATGCAATTCAAATTAATCGAAAGAAATACCCCGCGCTGGATCATTTTCCTGATCGATATTTTCATTTGCATCGGGTCCATCATGCTGGCCTACCAGGTAAGATTCAATTTCAGGGTTCCGGAAAAGGAGATTGAGCACTGGGCGTATGTGATTCCAACTGTACTCATTGTTAGAATACTGAGTTTTTACATTTCAAAAATTTACCAGGGGATAATCCGCTACACCAGTACACGCGATGCTTTGCGTGTATTTTATACCATCACGGTTGGCAGTATTTTCATGGCGGTAGCCAACATGGGATCTTACATCTGGGGAAAATTTTTTCTTGTCCCCTACTCGATTATTATCATTGATTATTTTACAACTGTTTTTTCCATTACTGCATTCAGGATTTTGGTGAAATCCATTTATATGGAATTAAAGAATCCTTCGCGGGAGAAAAAAGAAGTCATTATTTACGGAGCCGGAGAATCGGGATTGATCACCAAACGTTCGCTCGACCGCGATGCCGGAAGCCGCTTTAAGGTGATTGCTTTTGTGGATGATGATCTTTCTAAATCCGGGAAAACTGTCGAAGGCATTAAAATTTACAATGCTGATGATGACCTCGAAGATTTGCTGCGCTCAAACAATGTCACCCAATTGATTTTAAGCATTCAGAATATTTCAACACTGCGCAAGCAACAGATTATTGAAAAATGTCTGCCGTATGATGTCAACATCCTGAATGTACCGCCGGTCAACAGCTGGATCAACGGGGAACTTAGCTTCAAGCAAATTAAGAATATTAAAATCGAAGATCTGCTGGAACGGGATGCAATCCGTCTGGACCTGGATTCCATCAGCAATCAGCTATCCGGCAAGACGATTCTCATTACGGGTGGTGCCGGTTCAATCGGAAGTGAAATCGTCAGGCAAATCCTTCCCTTCAAACCAAAATACCTCGTTGTGCTTGACCAGGCAGAATCGCCCTTGTACGAACTCGAACTGGAGATCCGTGAAAAATTCAACTGGATGGAATTTGAAACCGTGATCGCAGATATCCGTCAAACCGACCGGATGCGCCGTGTGTTCGATGTATTCAAGCCACAAGTTGTTTTCCATGCTGCAGCCTACAAGCATGTCCCGATCATGGAACACAACCCCTCCGAAGCCATCCTGACCAATGTGAATGGCACACGCATCCTGGCAGATCTGGCCAATGAATTTAGCGTGGAAAAATTTGTGATGGTGAGTACTGACAAAGCGGTGAACCCCACCAATATCATGGGTGGAACAAAACGTATTGCGGAAATTTATTGTCAGTCCCTAAGCAAAGTAAGCTCTACAAAATTCATCACCACCCGATTTGGCAACGTGTTGGATTCAAGCGGTTCTGTCATTCCCCGTTTCAAGAAGCAAATAGAAGAAGGTGGTCCGATTACGGTTACCCATCCCGATGTTACGCGTTACTTCATGACCATTCCGGAAGCTTGTCAATTGGTATTGGAAGCAGGTGCCATGGGCAATGGAGGAGAAATTTTCATTTTCGACATGGGCCAGAGTATCCGCATTGTTGATCTTGCCAGGAAAATGGTGAAACTATCCGGCCTTACTTTGGGAAAAGACATTCAGGTAATTTTTACGGGTCTTCGTCCGGGTGAAAAAATTTTCGAAGAACTTCTTGCCGATAAAGAAACCACTCTTCCCACTCACCATGAGAAGATCATGATCGCCCGTGTACGCGAATATGACTTTGATGTTATCAGCAGGGAAATCCACAGCCTCATCACCTTATTCAAATCACAAGACAACGAATCCATCGTCAGGAAAATGAAGGAAATTGTTCCGGAATTTGTTTCAGCGAATTCGGTTTTTTCTGAATTGGACAGGAAAGAGCGGTAGGTTGTACGGTTTTTATACGGTGAATCCTTTACAAAATTTAATCATCCGGGAATTACTCTCCATCTCTTCCCAAATGCCCGTTTGCGATTTTTCCAAAAAATTTGTAAATTGCTGGATAAAGTTGATCGCTAACCAATAACCCACCCCTCCATGTTCAAACACAAATCCCCCCTGCACATACGGTTCTCGGATGTAGATGCATTCGGACATGTAAACAATGCCTGTTATCTCACGTATATTGAGGAAGCAAGGGTGCGGTATTTCGATGAGGTGGTGGACTGGTCTTATGACTGGTCAACAAAAGGAATTATCCTCGCCAAAGCAGAAGTTGATTTCATACTCCCGATTCATTTCAAAGATGAATTGTACGTGTATACTCGTTGCTCACGCATCGGAAACAAAAGCTTTGACCTCGAATACCAACTTACCCGTTTTTGGGAAGGCAAAGAAATCATCATGGCTGATGCCGTTACCGTCATGGTTGCTTTTGATTACACAACAAAAAAATCAATCGAAGTCCCCGATGTATGGAAAGATGCTTTGAAAGCATTTGAAGGAGCGGATGTGCTGGTTCAATAGTATCAGGTCGAAGGTAGCCAGCGCGCAGGCTTCGTTAAACTTAATACTTTATACATTAATTTCCAAATCCCAAAACACACTGCACATCCCAATCACCCGTGTATCGTCTCCCGCTTTCCGTATTTTGAAATAATCTCTGCTTCATAATCCAGGAATTCTTTCCAGCGCTGATCGACATCAATTCCATCAGCGTATTTTTTTGCAAAGCCGAGAAACAGGGTGTAATGGTTCGCTTCGCTGATCATCAGGTCACGGTAAAATTGTTTCAGGTCAGGATCGCTGATATTGTCGGAAAGCACTTTGAAACGTTCACAACTGCGGGCTTCCACAAGGGCTGAAAACAGGAGTTTATCAATAAGGACGATATTTTTTGTATGGCCTTTCCGGATAAAATTATTTAACTCGAAGACATAGGCATCCCTGCGTTCCTTGCCTAAAGTATATCCTCTTTCCATGATCTTTTTATGTACCTGCTGAAAGTGCTGTAACTCTTCGCGTGCAAGTTCAAGCAGGGCGTCCACGAGGTCAGGATACTCCGGAAACTGGATTACTATATTGATCGCATTTGTGGCTGCCTTCTGCTCGCAATAAGCATGATCAGTAAGAATTTCACTGATATTTGTTTCAACTATATTGACCCAGCGCGGATCTGTGGGCAATTTTAATCCTAACATCTTCGTTTTACTTAAAAATCAAGGCCTCTAAATTACCTGAAAAATGTAAGATTCCGAATGATGAAGAAATAATATTCAGATTGACAGAGGTAACAAATGGAAGTGTATTTTTGTAATAAGTACAGATTATGGCTCCCTTAGTATTATATGGCGATAAGGTTAGCGTGAAAATAACACGTGAATTCAAGCAGCTGGTGAACATCTCCATCGCTGCAGGGAAATTCATTTTGTTACACCCTGATTATGACCTGATTCGTGAAGCCATGCGCCTCGAAATGTTCGAAGATGAGCGCCTGGAAGACTTCGAAGTGCATAACTGGCAGTTTGAAATCGGTGAAGTGATCACCTACGACCAGGATGAAATCCTGTTTTTCTATGCTCTCCTTGAACTCAGCTGCCGAATCTTTCTTTGCGAAATCGGCGACGACCTGAAAAAAATGGCCATTGACAGCGGCGAAACCAATTCCGAAGAGTTTGTTCGTGTCCGAAGCTTTTTCCTCCGACAGGCCCAGGATTTTCTGATCAGTATCCGTGGCTGCTATGAAAATACAGAAGAGTTCCGGGGCTTGCTCCTGAAGATCTATCAGCTGAATTCACTGGCATAGTGGATTGTTGGTTGTTGGCAGAAACAGTCGGTAAAATTCACTAAACCTTTCTTCTGACTTGTGGCTACAGACTAAAAACTACAGACTACAATCCAAAGTCTGCCCCAATTAATCGTTAAAAAAATCAATTCTCCCCCTCCTCCACATCTTCCGGGATCGTATCCGAGGGCACGACCATTTCTCTTGCCGGGCCTTTCAATTCAATGACCGGCACCAAGGCATCATGTTCTTCCTGAGAAATCAGATTTTTTCGCAGTAGAAAATTCGAAACAACACGATAATAGTCTGCGAAATAAGGCTTCAATTGCCCACTCTTATCAAAGCTGTAACGAAACCACTTTGGGTGTGGCAGCAAGCTCGCTAAAAATATACTTTCCTGCAGACTCAGCTCTGACGGTTGCTTGGAAAAATAAAATGGAGCCGCTTCACCGATGCCATAAATACCCGGCCCCAGCTCGATGATGTTGAGATAAACTTCATACATCCTGTCTTTGGAACACAGGCGATTGCTCTCAATCAACCACACAATCAGCGCTTCTTCCGCTTTGCGGGCGATCGTTTTCTTGCGTGTGAGAAAAACATTCTTCACAAGTTGCATACTAATGGTACTTCCTCCCCGCACAAATTTTCCGGCTTTGAAATTTGTCGCAATGGATTTTCGGAATGCGGATTCGTTAAATCCATTGTGGTAAAAAAAACTCCCATCTTCGGATGTCAACACTGCATTCCTGAAGTGGATGGAAATCTGATCCAATGGTGTGAACGCCGGATTGCTGAGTCCGACTGGAAAAGACCTCAGAAATCGATCGTGCTCATAAACAGTATGAATGAACTCTCCATTCATCATTAATAAATTACTATCCCCAAATTTCCGGATTCTGAATTTCTCTTTCTTCACCGAAGAATCAAAGAAAACACTGTCGGGCTGAGAGGAATCCAATTTAAACTGTAACGTATATTGCAAACTTCCGTCTGCCTCAATGCCCCGAACCACGTCAAACATTCCTTCGGGCAGAGATCGAAAAAAATCAGATGCCGGTGTTTTATCCGTCTGAACTTTTAGTGTATAAATTTTAGATTCGCCATTGCTCAGGGATGCATACGGACTGATTCGCATTTTATCCAGGACAACAGACGATGAACTGTCGAGAGAGATAGAATTCTTATTTACCGACACATGGTAATCAAAAGTTGCATGGGGAACACGAACTGTATCGTCTGATATTTTTTTATGCCTGAGGCAAAAATTTTCAATAGAAAAATGTCCTTCGGTCTCCAATAGTCCCTTCCCGTAATGCATGGAATTCAAGGCCAGATGCAATGTATCAAAACTGCAGGATGCGCCGACGAGAGGCAACAGGAAAGGCAAGGACTGAGTTTGGTCCGAGACCGGAAATACGGAAATATCAAATGTCTCGTCGCGCTGGGAAAAATGACCGGACCACTTCCACTGGTACTGTGTGGAATCGTCCCTCAAGGTACCTTCAAGCTGCTTGCTTGAAGATAAAAAAGAAGGTACCGTTACCGATTGCAGCATTGTATCGTTCCGAAACGAAAAGCGGATGTTTTTCAGCTCCGCCTGCTGGGGCGCCAGATTGAATGCCTGCCGGAGCAGCCTGTTCAGAAATGAAGCATAATTTTTTTCTGTGCGAATGGTGTCCGATTCCATCTTCCTGTGCTTGAGGAAACCGGAATAATTGCATGTGCCATCGTGACAGCGTATGCTCAATTCGGCATTCTCAGTGTAAAGCGATTTGATTCTGACATTTCCTGTGATTAGCGACGAAAATGAAGGTTCCGCCCAAACAGAGTCGAGATGTAAAAGCGTGTCTCCTCCATCAGGAACGAGGCTGACCCCACGCATCATGACTCCTGTAAATCCTCTGAAACCGGATTCTTCCACGGTGAGCGTCATCTGATAATCGTTTTTCAGTTTCGTGGAAATCTTCCCGAGTAAAGTATGCAGGACACTATTCCGGACTGCAAAAAAACCAAGCAGCAGGATCAGCAGGATGCCGGACAAGACAGTTGCGGATTTAACCAGAAGTTTTCGGTTCATGGGACAAATCTGGGACCTAAAATGAGGAAAGTTTGCTTACCATTCAAGAGAATATTCATACACATTCCTTCGTTAATAATTTTTTATGTTCAAAGGGGAATGAAATGACACTGTGCCTAATTTGTAACACCGTTTGACCTCCCGATATGCAATGCCAATTCGTACTCCTATCCGCAAAAGCACGGAAATGGATTTTTCTGCTTCTCCTCTTTCCCTGGCCCGCTTTGAGCCAGTCCACTCAACCTGCCCCCCGGGTATTAAGGGATGTTCAGGATCAGGCAATTCTTGATGTTTACCGATCGCGTGCTGAATCCTTCGTCTTAAAAAACCTGAACCGCTTCGGTCTCGAGTCGTTACAAAACTACGACCGCAAACTGGATTCCCTTTTCGAGCAGGAAATTAAGGACACCCTCAGCAGGATGGAACAGGCTTTTCAAAAAGAATCGGCGGAACGAAAAAACATCCTGGCTGCTGAAAAAAAACACATTGCTGAACTAAGTGCGAGTAAAATTATCTCCCGTGACCGCTACCATGGATTGCTCCGGAAAGCAGCCATTGCATTTGGCACCTGGTTAGTCCTCGTCTTTCTGTTATTGCAATTCCGAAAGAAAAAACTCGGTGTGGCAAATAAAAAATCGGAAGCGACATCTGTACAGTTACAAAACAGTGAGAAACGCGCTGAAGCAGGGAATCAGCTCATTCAATGGGCGAAGAAAAGACATGGAAATGTTAGCCAACTGGAATCCTTAGGAACCGATTTCTCCGCTGCAATGAAACAAGCTGACGACCAATTGCCGGCCGGGCATCCCTTTGTTGAAGCCATGAGTGGCTGGGTGAAAAAAGCCGATTCATTTCAGGCAGCTTGTGCGAAGGAATTCCGTTTCAACCAGGCCATCCTCAGTCAGGAAAAGCCATCAAGCGGAGAAAAAACCGCAACCAACATCAATCAGCTGTGCGAACAATTTCTCGACGTGGTGCAACGTGGTTACACCCCTGCAGACGGCTCTTTCACAATACAGGTCACCAAAGACCTTGAAAAAAATCTTCCTGAAATTAAAATAATACCCGATCTTTTCGGAAGCCTGTTACTGAACGTATTGAACAATGCTTTCCAGGCTGTCATAGCGAGACAAAGTCAGGGAGTAAAAGGCTACCAGCCTAAAGTTTCTGTTAGTACACGAATCCTCCCGCGCTTTCTTCAGATTCGTGTAAAAGATAACGGTGAAGGAATGAGCGATGCCGAACTAACACAATCCATAGAAGAATACTTCAGTATGAAACCACTGGAACAAGGTGGCGGACTCGGACTGAGCGAAAGCCTGCACATCATGACTGCTCTTCACAAAGGGGAATTGAAACTTGAAAGTCAGCCCGGTACAGGTACGGATGTTTACATTAAATTTTATCTTTCATGAAACACCTGAATTTATACAAACATATTCTGTTTACAACT
>DAORHY010000056.1:0-14748 GCA_035438225.1 Bacteroidia bacterium | reverse complement strand
AAATGAGGGGTCAATTTGCACCGAAAAGTAGGGGTCTGTTTGGTCGGAATATCCAGATCTCACATGAATCGATTTATACGTATATCTACCTATTACCAAGAGGTGAATTAAAGAAAGAGCTTATCGGCTATTTACGTCAGAAAAAGAAAAGCCGGTATCCACGAAAAGGAACAAATGATAAGCGAGGTAAGATCCCGGAAATGATTAGTATTGAAGAGCGACCGGCAGAAGTGGCAGATCGTTCCGTTGCCGGACATTGGGAAGGGGATCTAATATTGGGAAAGGGGCATAAATCAGCAATCGGAACTATAGTTGAAAGAAAAACCAGAACAGTAATCTTAGTTAAATTAAAAGCCAAGGACGCAACCTCTGTAAGAAAGGCCTTTGAACGCGAACTACTATCGCTTCCGAAGCAAATGAGAAAAACGATGACCTATGATCAGGGACACGAAATGTTAGAGCATAAGTTATTTACGAAAAACACAAAAATAAAAGTGTACTTCTGCCATCCTGCTTCGCCTTGGGAAAGAGGAACCAATGAGAATACAAATATGTTGATCAGAGATTATTATCCTAAAGGGACAGACTTTAATACAATATCCAAGAAGGAATTAAAAAGAGTTCAGTACGAATTAAATGAACGAATCAGAAAAACGCTGGATTGGGAATCCCCGCTGGATGTTTTTCAAAGAGAAATTTTGAATAAATGTTCTTGAGTTTTAGGAGGCATGAACCAAATGCGTATAAAAAAACAGAGGCAATTAAATTACCTCTGCTACGCTATTGGATTAAGCTATTCCTCATCGAGTTGCTCTCCAGCAGAGCTCGAATCCGCTTCACTTAACAAGACAATATTAAGCCGTGAACGAAATAATTAATTAATTTAGACAAAATGTTGCGTTAGAAACTTGATCGGAATTTTTAAAAAAAATGGATTCGTTATAATAGTTGTATTGAATAAAGCTAAAATAACGTTTATTTCTGAAATAAAAAAGTAGATTAAGAATTCGGTTTCTGCAGCCTCACCATCACCGCTCTCGAAAAACTCGGAACCATGAGCCGTGATGACCGGCCGGTGAAAGCAATTTCTACAGGTGAAGTAATCCGATCCTCATGAAACTTCATACGTTTAGTTCGCCTATATGTATATTTATTAAAAAAAAAACCCGCGCCCATCTGTGTGTACTCAGTGCACCTCTGTGGTTAAAGAGGAAATTAATTAAATAAGCTTAAGCTTGATCATTTAGGAGAATGTTTTTATTGATTATATTTTTAAACACAGAGGTGCACAGAGTACACACAGAGTATCACAGATTATTAAAAATTGTCTGAAGCCCCTTTGCGAACTTTGCGTCTCAACTTTGCGCCTTTGCGCGAAAAAAAAGCACACAAATTTTACCAGAAAAATCAGCGGAGAATTCAAAACAACATCCTCACCCCATGTTTAATTTTCATTTCATGCTCCAGTAACCATTGCTTTCTCCACAGTCCGCCTGCATAACCTGTTAAAGTACCATTCGACCCAATCACACGATGACAGGGAACAATAATCGCGATCTGGTTTTTACCGTTGCTTGTTCCCACTGCGCGGATTGCTTTTTCATCACCGATCCGTCGGCTAAGTTCAAGGTAGCTGATCGTTTCTCCAAATGGAATTTTTAAAAGCTCTGCCCACACTTTTTGCTGAAATGCTGTGCCCTCTTGCACAACAGGAACACTGAATTGAGTCAGGCTTCCTTCGAAAAATGCATGTAATTCTTCGAGGCAGGCTTTAATTACCGGCGTTGGTTCCTTCTGCATTGAGTGTACAGGTCGTTGATCGAGCATACTCAACTTTGAAATGGCTGCACCTGTTGAACCAATTTCAAGCCAACCCAATGCAGAAGAGACACAAGCTGTGGAATTCATGAAGTTCAAAGTTAGCAAAAGCAAGACTCTTGGAACGAAACGGATCACTGAATATTTAAATAACCGAATTGAAATAAATTTAACAAATCCTGAAGAATTGACATTTCATTAACAACATTCCGGCACCCGATTGCGTTAATTTACGGGGAGTTTTGTTGTGCTCAGCATTGTAACAAATCACCAGCCTGAAGCGTCCCAAGACTATCCATTGAGCCTATGTTTAAGCGCCTTCTGGTCTTTTTCCTCGTTTACTCTTTACAATCTGCATGCACCTATGGTGCGGATGAAGTTCGCCGTGCACTCAAAGCGGAAAGAATTACCCAGCCTCCCAAAATTGACGGAATTATTAACGAAGCATGCTGGAAGGTTGCCTGTAAAGTGGCTGGTTTTACAGAGACCAGGCCGGTTGCCGGTCGTTCGGAACGCGACGATCTTTCCACAGAAGTTTATATTTCTTATGATGATATGGCTGTTTATGTTGCAGCCTGTATGCACGATGTTTCTCCCGACAGTATCCATCACGAACTGAGTACCCGGGACAATATCGGAAGCGCCGATATGTTTTCTGTATTTTTTGATCCCTACAATGAACATCAGTGTGGTTTTGGATTTTTTGTAACACCTTCCGGAGTACAATTCGATGCACGTTATTCAAGTGAAAATAATGCCGAAGATCCAAGCTGGAACGCGGTGTGGGAAAGTGCCACCAGAATTGAAGGAAACAACTGGTATGCTGAATTGAGAATTCCCTATTCCGCTCTTCGTTTTCCGAAAAAAGAAGTGCAAACCTGGGCCGTCAATTTCATGCGTACACGCGATGTTTCCAGTCAGCAATTGTTCTGGAGCAAAGTGGATCCTTCAGTAAATGGTTTTATGACGCAATGGGGAGAAATGTCAGAGATCAAAAATATCAAACCGCCGGTAAGGCTTTCGCTCTCTCCTTATATTTCCGCTTACATCGATCACTACCCATACAATACACCCGGTTTAAAAAACACCAATACGAATATCAATGGTGGAATGGATTTGAAATACGGGATCAGTCAGAGTTTTACGCTTGACATGACGCTGATCCCCGACTTCGGACAAGTGCAATCTGACAATCGCATTCTGAACCTGACACCTTTTGAAATCCGGTACAATGAAAATCGCGGATTCTTTACAGAAGGAACAGAGCTGTTCAATAAAGGAGGATTTTTCTATTCCCGCCGGATAGGAAGCGAACCGGTAAATTATTACAAACCATACGATGAAGCCGGCGCTAACGAAACCGTTATCAAAAATCCATCCGAATCAAAATTACTCAATGCCACAAAAGTCTCCGGCCGCACCAGTGGTGGTCTGGGAATAGGTGTGTTCAATGCTGTGACACGGCCGATGTACGCGACACTTGAAAGTACAGAAGGACAAAAACGCGAAATAGAAACTCAGCCTTTGACGAATTACAATATACTTGTCTTTGACCAGTCACTCAAAAACAGTTCTTCCGTCACTTTGCTCAATACAAATGTGATTCGCAATGGTTCGACTTACGACGCGAACCTCACTGCGGCAATGTTTTCAGTGAATGACAAAACAAATACTTACAATGTCTCCGGCAAAGTGGCCACCAGCCGGCAATACAACCTGGATGACCGGACAATTGAAGGCTATCATTACATGGTCACTGCAGGTAAGACGAGCGGAAAATTCACATTCACTCTCGGTCAGTATTTGTGGAATGATAAATACGATCCGAACGACCTGGGGATTTTATTCAACAACAATGAGATTGACCAGCAGCTGGACATGAGTTATAATATTTTCAAACCCGGAAAATGGTATAACCGAAACAATACCGGGGTAGGGATGTGGTACCTTTCCAGATACCTTCCCAGATCTTTCCAAAGTTTTTATTTCTATATCTGGAATTATACCCAGTTTAAGAACATGTGGTCACTCAACCTCAACGCAGATCTGAACCCGGTGTATGCCAATGATTTTTATGAAGCCCGCCGGCCGGGAAGAGTGTACAAAGAATTGCCGTACAATGGATTTGGAATTAACCTGTCAACCAATTATTCCAAAAAATATTATGTGAGCTATTTCTACTATGTAAAATTCAAAGACCGTTTCCACGGCTGGGGTTTTGATTCTGATCTGTACCAGAATTTCAGATTCAATGATCACCTTGCTGTTAGTTTGGAAACGATCATCGGTCCGCGTTACAATTATGCAGGTTATGCAACTGTGGATGAAACAAACGATGACATTTTATTCGCACGAAGAGACCGGAAAACGATTGAAAATGTCCTGAGCATCAAGTATACATTCAATAATTCGATGGGCATTCAGCTGCGTGGCAGGCATTATTTTTCGAATGTCAATGATAAGCAGTATTATACACTCCTGGAAGATGGTGAATTGATGCCGAATACAGGTTACACGGGAAATACAAATATCAATTTTAACCTGTTCAATGTGGATATGGTCTATTCCTGGCATTTCGCGCCGGGTAGCGAGTTCAACCTGGTATGGAAAAACAGTATCCAGGATGTCGGGCAGGATCTGATCAATCCCTATTTCCGCAACCTCGATCGTACGCTCGCTGCGGATCAGCTGAACAGCTTTTCAATGAAACTCCTGTACTATATCGATTACCTGGATGTCCGTGGAAAACTTAGCAGGAAAAAAGCCTGAGCTATTTGGTGAACAAATATTTTGAGACAGAGGCTTTCTGAACGCCGTGGAGTTTTACTTTTGCCTTACCTATGACTGCTAAAAAGAAGCCTGGCGGATTATCCGCCAATCGTCCCATCGGAATTTTCGATTCAGGAATCGGTGGGCTAACTGTCGCCAATGCCATCCAGAATGTATTGCCAAATGAATCCCTCGTTTATTTCGGGGATACCGCACATTTGCCTTATGGCGACAAATCACCCGATTCGATCAAATATTATGCGATCCGGATCAGTCAGTTTTTGCTCAAGGAAAATTGTAAAATGATCGTGATTGCCTGCAATACTGCTTCTGCGATGGCATATGAAACAGTCAAAGATTTTGTAGGAAATGCCGTGCCTGTAGTCAATGTGATTGATCCGGTAGTGAATCATGTTACTGGAAATAAGAAATACCACAAAATTGGTGTGATTGGAACTAAGGGTACCATCAAAAGCGATATCTACGCGAAGAAAATTCATGCCAAAGGAAAAAAACTGGAAGTCGCTTCACTCGCCACGCCATTACTGGCTCCAATGATCGAAGAAGGATTCTTTGATAACAAGATCAGCCGGACCGTAATTGCTTCCTATCTGGATAGCCGGAAACTCGCGAAGATCGACTCACTCATTCTCGCCTGTACACATTATCCGCTCATCAAAAAAGAAGTGGAGGAGTATTATAAAAATGGAATCGATATCGTCGATTCCGCCGGCGTCGTCGCGGATTCAGTGAAAGATATTCTGAAAAAAGAAAAACAACTCGCCCCCAAACGCAAACCCGTACACCATTTCTACGTTTCCGATTTTACAAAATCATTCGAAGAAAGCACAAAGTACTTTTTCAAAAATAAAATACATCTGGAGAAGAAGGATATTTGGATGTAAGTTGGGTTTCGCGTTCCGGGTTGGTTTAATGGGTTATTGAGTTATTGAGTTATTAGGTTATTTGACGGCTCTTTACATTCGCGATAATCTACAATCAGCAATCTACAATCAGCAATCCATTCGGTTATTTGACGGCCCTTTACATTCGCGATAATCTACAATCAGCAATCAGCAATCATCAATTATCAATCCAACCGTCCCTCGTCCCCTTTAAAGAAATCACTATACATCACATACCTGTCCGCCAGTTCTTCGAGCAGGAGTCTTTGTTCGGCGCTGATGGCTTTGATTTTTTTTGCTGGGGCTCCGGCATAAATGAATCCGGATTCAACAATGGTGTTTTCAAGGACTACTGATCCAGCAGCCACGATACTAAACGGTTCCACAACGGCATGATCCATGATGATCGCGCCCATTCCTACCAGGACATTGTCTTTTAAAGTACAGCCATGCACCAGTGCATTGTGTCCGATATTCACATTGTTACCGATTACAGTTGCCGCTTTCTGATAGGTACAGTGGATAATTGCTCCGTCCTGGATATTCACTTTATCGCCAATACGGATAGAATGCACATCTCCGCGCACGACAGCGTTAAACCATACGCTGCAACTTTTTCCCATCACCACATCACCAACGACTGTGGCATTTGGCGCTAAAAAACAATTTTCCCCAAAAACAGGGTGGATTCCTTTAACAGGTAACAGAAGTGCCATAAAATGAATTTGCTGGAAATTTCGTTCAAATATTTTGTAAATTTAGCCTTTCAATTGTATCCATGAAGTACTTCCGGTTTTTTACAGTCCTCATCTTCACTACACTGCTGGTTTATGCCTGCAAGAAGCCCGAAGAGTATCCGGTTATACCTGCAATTGAATACAAATCAGCCTATACCACCAAAGATCAACAGGGTTTTGATCAGTTGTTTTATGTGACCATTTCCTTTACCGATGGAGATGGCGACATCGGTTACAAAAGCCGTGAATCCGGACAAAACGATCCAATGTTTGATGACCCCGCCAGTCCGTATTACAATAACTTTATTGTAAAAATGTTCATCAAACAAAACGGAGTGTGGAACACCATTGATACTCCCGTGAGTTCACGCATTCCTTACCTTACTCCGGAAGGTAAAAACAAAGCTTTGAAAGGAGAAATACTCCGCGAACTCAATCTTCCTTTTCCACTCGTGAACGATACGATGAAATACGATATTTTCATTTACGACCGTGCTTTGCATCAAAGCAACACGATCACTACTCCTGAATTTATTTTCAATACACACTGATCAGGGGGTCTTCCCCGTATACTTTTTCCTGCTCTGTTTTAACCGCAATCGATTTCATCCAATCGGAAATGCGTTCATTTTTTCGTAAAGCTTCAAAGCCAAGTTTTCCGTTAAGATAAACCGCAAGATACTCCTGCTCTGTTTGTCCGGGCGTTGGAATTAACAAGGCTCCTTTTTTCAGCTCAAATAAATCCATCACCGTAGAGTAACCTGACCGACAGATTATTCTTTCTGATTGCAGCAAGACAGATTGGAGTTTATCACTCTCCAGATGAGAAATGATCCTTAGCTTTTCATTTTCGACGGAACTTTCTTTTGATCCCGGTTTTCCCTGGATCAGAATTGCCTTTCCTTTAAAAGTTTTTAATGCCTGTAAACATTCTTTTTCAAGGTCGGTTCGCTGTGGCTCAGGACCGCTGAGCAGAATACACAAATCATATTTTGTTGTTGTGTCATTCTTTGAAAAAACGAAGCGACTCAGACTCCCGATAAATTTTGCATTCTTCGGCAAGGAATATTTGTGGGAGAGATCGCCTGATAGATTATTGTTGTCCGCAAGATCGGGAATCCAGCATTCATCGTACCTGGAGATAAACCAACGCACTACACGATGCAAGAGTGGTTCCATCCATTTCAAACCGGATGGACATTTGATCATCAGCTGATGAGTGATGAAAATGCTTCGCATGTTTTTGTTCCACAAGCCATAGCAATTATCCGAAATAACCTCATCAGGTAGATATTGCTTTTGAATTATTTTCAGCCACTGATGTTCCCGGTAAATGCTGTATAAAATTTTTGGCGCCTGCAAAAACATCATCAGCGTCATTGGAATTCTCAATGAGTACCGGATTCCATATCCCTTCTTTTCTACAAAAGTGAGATCCGGAAATTCGCTTCGTAAAAATGTTGCCGCATTTCCACTGCAGACAAGGATCACTTCATGTCCTTCCTCACGGAAACACCGGATCAGTGGTACACAGCGCGTGGCGTGACCAAGGCCCCAGTCAAGCGGAGCAACAAGTATGCGTTTCGGTACAGACATTTTCCTTTCGAAAAAGTAAAGTTAAGGTAATTTTCTATGATCAATCCATATGCCAAATGCCATGTTTCCTCTGCGTTACTCTGTGGGGAACTCTGTGAACCTCCGTGTTTCAGGAATGAAGTATTTTTTAAGCCGTTTAGCTTATACATGTGCACCTCAGGGATCTTAAGCAGAATTATTAAAATGGTGGACAAGAACTACATAAAAGAAAGGTCGAAATGAACATTCACTTGATATGTTTTTACCAAATCAGGATTAATTTTATTGTTTAATTTAGATCGCCAAATCGAAACCGATGAAAAGAATATCTACCCTAATCTTACCGCTACTCTCCTTTATATTTGCCAATGCTCAATGGGTAAGTGATCCTGCGCTCAATACACTCGCTGCCCAGGGCCAGGAATGTGTAGATCCTATCGCTGTTGCCGACAGCTCCGGCAATACGTACATCAGCTATCGTCTTCCAAATGGAGGAGGATACAGCATCTACATGCAAAAAGTGGATGCTCTGGGTTACCCACAATGGGGAAGTACCGGTAAATTGCTGAGTGATGATGATCATTCCCAAACGTATACTACCGTCTATTCTATGGCCATGGGTCCGGAAGATCATGCTGTTGCCGCTTGGGAAGACAGCCGTACAGGAAATTTTGATGTCTTTGCTTCACGTGTTTCTCCCGATAGTCTTCTTGTATGGGGCAATGGTGGCATGCAGCTTTCCTTCGGAGCGAATACGGATGTGAATCCGCAGGTGTTGCCATTGCCCGACCAGTCAACGATCATCGCATGGCAATCTGATGATTCAACGGGAATTTATATTCAGCGTGTTTCAGCCGACGGAACAAGATTGTGGGGACAGAACGGTTATTTACACTACGAACACAGCGGAACCGGATTGCGTTATTTCAGCTATCCTCGACTTGTGCTTTGCAACGATACCAGCTTTTATCTGCTCTTCAAGAAAGCGAATGCTCCCGGTTTCTCGGCATCGCAGTTGGAACTTTCCATCAATAAATTCGGACTCAGCGCGCAATCGCTCTGGGGTGGCGATATCGGTTTTCAAACTGCCGGAAGTATTCCATTTATCCTCACCATGAATCCGTTTTCTGATGGTAATGAAGGTTGCGTAGTTGCCTGGATGGATGGCCGCGGAAGCGGTGTTTATCTCGATGGCTACGTTCAACACATCGATCCAAACGGAAATTCATTGCTTGCGACGAACGGACGGAATGTTGTATCCGTTCCCGGATCGCTCGCGCTCGATAATATTTCCGCTGCACTCGATGATGCAGGAAATATTTATGCTTTCTACAATACAAGTACCGAAATCTACATGCAGAAAGTTGATCCTTCCGGAAATCTCCTCCTGGGAGCAAACGGAGCAATGGTGGTGACTGCCGTCAATTCATTTTCTCAGACATACGGACAAAAAACCAGCAGAGGTTTCCTGATCAATTATTCTGATGATGCTTTCCCAGTAAACACGTATTCTGCGGCAATGTTCGACAGTACCGGAAATTTTGTTTGGTCCAATCAGATTTTATCCGTCGCTACTTCATCAAGTGGTAAGAGCAATGCTACAGTTACGGAGGAGAAGAATCGTCAGGTTGTTGTCGCATGGCAGGATGATCGCAGCGGTACATCAACAGACATTTATGTACAGAATATCGAAGTGAATGGAAGTCTTGGTGTTGGTGTTCCTGAGATGAATCAGGCTAAAATAAATGTTTATCCAAATCCTGCTTCCGGTCTCATTACGCTGAATATCCCCGGACTTGTAACATCCAGATATACTGTCACTGTGCTGAACACAACGGGTGAAATTCTAAGCAGCTGGGCAAGTGTTCCATCCATCCGCAGTTTTGATGTTTCCGGTTTGGCTGCAGGAGTTTATTTCCTGCGCGTTGCCAATGAGAAAGAAACAAAAACACTTCGCTTTGAAGTGATTCGTTAGGATTGATTCAACAGGTGATGATTTGATCTCGCACGAATTTTCTATTTTCGTGCCCGTTTCAAAGAACTATGGGAAAAGACAAATTGCGACGCTTCGCGGAAAATGAAACCTTTCCAAATCTCATTCAACCGTATTTGACCTACCCGCCGGTAGATCACAGTATGAAAGGGAAGTGGCATGAGAATTTTTTTCAGAACCAGGCGCCGATCGTTCTTGAATTGGGTTGTGGCAGGGGAGAGTATACTGTAAATCTCGCGGAAAAATTTCCGAAAAAGAATTTCATTGGCATCGACTGGAAAGGAGCACGTCTCTGGCGCGGCGCGAAAACAGGCGTTGAGAAGAACATCAAAAACATGGGCTTTCTCCGCATCCAGATAGAAAACATCGCCTCGTTTTTTGGCCCCGATGAAATCGATGAAATCTGGATCACATTTCCGGATCCGCATCTCCGCGAAAGTCACGATCACAAAAGACTTACTTCGCCACGTTTCCTGTCTTTGTACAGACAATTTCTGAAACCCGGAAGATTTGTCAACCTCAAAACCGACAGCCGCTTTCTCTACGACTTCACACTCGATGTGATCCGTGAACAAAATTTTAAAATCGAAGTTCAAACCGATCATTTGTATCAAAGCGAATACGCGGACGATGTCCTTTCCATCAAAACCACCTACGAAAAAATCTGGCTCAAAGAAGGACTGAACATCTGCTACCTTAAATTTTCATTATAACACTTTGCGCCTTCTGCGTCTTTGCGTGAAATTTTTCGCGCAAAGACGCAAAGGACGCAGAGATTTTTGGAACGACCTGTTCCTCCTCCTCAATCCCGCCCCACCCGTGCTTTGCTCGTCCCTCGCGGCGCCCGGGGTTAGGTTGCTGAGTGATTTATTTCATTACTTATTTTATTTTTTAAATGGTCGAATTATTGAGGAGCTGATAACTACTCTACAACTACTTTCCTCACCATTGATTTTTGGTTTACTTCGAATTTTAAAAAGTAAATTCCAGATTTCAGGTCTGCGATGTTGAGATTTGTGGATGGCTTATCTGGAAAGGAAAAGGATTTTATTGGGTTTCCAATAAGACTGAAAACAGTGCACGTGCACTGTTCCTGTAAATGTGAAGTGGTATGTGTGATTGTAATAACATCATGTGCCGGGTTTGGATATAGTTTGAATTCCTTCGAAATATCTTCTCCAACACTCAGCACATTATCCAGAGTCGCCGAAACTGTATTCGTCGCCACAGCTGGATTATAATCAAAATGGATATAAGCAGTGTTAGAGAATGTTGTTCCAAAAGGCAGATTGTCGAGGCGTTTTACTTTGAATTGTATGAACCCGTGACTGCCGGCTTCGTTGGTGGTGCTATCCATAAGTTGAATATTCGCATAGTTGAAACGAAGGATATTTCCGGGCAAAATTTGAGTTATGACATTGTGACTGGATTGCAGGAAGGTGAAGGTGGATGCATCCAGGTTTACATCCAGTGTATCTAAAATAAAAATCATTTCCGCAGGAGCTGTTCCTGTGTTTTGGAAATAAATGGTAAAGTTAAACCAATGTGCAGTGGTATCAACCAATCCGGATGGAACCATGTATTTTTCATTCGGATCAAAGGAGTTTCTTATTGGAAAACACGCGGATTTTGAATTATTCGGTGGAAAATTGTCTCCTGCAAGAGGCAAGATGTCCAATTGCACACATACAGAATCCTGGGCACTTGCAGTCGTAGAAACTTCAACCTGGATATTAAAATCTAGCCCTGGGTTTACCTGAGAGAAATCCGGAACCGCCCAGGTGATGGTATTGCCTGAAACAATTGTTGGTGGTATTGCCCCTGGAGCAGGAGCCAAATATGTAACCGGGCCTGACAAGAAAGCCTGAACTGTTCCTGCAACACTGGAGTTACAATGAATAGTAGAAAATCCAAATGCATCTCCTGCATTTAAGTAAAGTGTTTGCGTTCCTCCCGGGCGAAAAATTCCGAGAGGAGAAATGCTGTTGGCGGCCAGGTCAAATCCATTATTACATTGTATCGCAAATCCGGCTAGGCTGTCCGTTGAGTCTGCTGCTGAAAGCGTGGTTGAATAAAAAAATGAACCGGGGCACACGACCTGGAAGTCAACATTAGCTGTGTCCAGCCTTACAGTATAAGTTCCGAATCCGGTCCGAAAAGAATACCTGCCATATTCATCCGTAAGAAATCTTTGTAATTGCACTCCAGCAGAATCCAGAACAACGGGTATGTTTTTTAAGTATTTATCACTTGCATCAACGCTGCAATTTCCATTGAGATCAAAAAATACAGTACCAATAATGTTCCACTTTGACGGGCAATTATTATAAGGTTGACAAATCGGTAGATTACCTGTTAGTGACGAGTAAGAATAATCGGGGATGCAATGAATATTTGTCCAAGCGAAAGATAAAGAATTAAGCCCCGGCGGTTTGTTTGGCAAACACTCCAAGAGATTGTGAGATATATTGAGTTGAATCAGGCTTATTGGTAAATCATCAATTGTTGATATCTGGTTGTAAGAACAATTCAAGAACTGCATATATTGAGATAAATATTGATTCTGGATAGATGTTATTTGATTATGACTGCAATCCAAATTAGAACAAAAATTAATATAGTAAAGATCACTCAACTGATTATATGAACAATTCATGTAGCCAAGAGTAATAGGATTAAAACTTATCTGCGAAAGACTCGAGATATAATTATGACTACAATCAAGTTCCCCAAAAACCATTGTTGATGGTGTCCATATTGCGAACAAATTATTATACGAACAATCTAAATAAAAATTATAGGAAGTAATTTGTGAGAAGTTTCCATTAAAATCCATAATTGAATTATTATTACAAATGAGTTCATATAATCCATCTGGCATATTAGGTAAATTTGTAAGTTGATTATAAGAACATCGCAGACTCATTAATTGTGAGGGCAGTGCTGGCACAGATGTCAGATTATTGTTTGAGCAGTCAAGTCTAATTAGTTGAGTTGGTAGTACAGGCAAAGACGCAAGCGAATCTGATGTACAATATAATATCGTAATTGAATCAGGGAGCACAGGAAGAGTATGAAGAGATGGGTTGGCATCGCATTGGAGAATTTTCATTGAGAGTGGAAGTGGAGGCAAACTGGTTAATCCGTTTTCTTTGCAAATAAGTTGATTCAATGCATTGGGGAGAGTAGGCAAAACATTTAGCAAAGGATTGTTAGAACATTCTAGAATAGTTAGTGAAGAAGGAAGCATTGGCAAGGATGTCAGATTATTATATTTGCAATACAACTGATCAAGCAAACTTGGCAACGGAGGAATTTGTTGAAGACTATTTGTAGAACAATCCAGATAAGTGAGTCCAGAAGGAAAAACCGGCAATGAAGCTAAGCTGTTATTTGAGCAATTCAAGCCAATGAGCATTGCAGGAAAATTTGTAATTGACGTTAAAGCATCATTAATGCAAATCAGAGTTGAAATAGAATCCGGCAAAACAGGTAGCACACCAAGTTGATTATTACTGCAGTCGAGATACTTTAATCCGGTAGGAAGTGGTAATGTGAATGCGTATAAATAATTATTGGTAGCACAATTTAAATAGTCAAGATGCTCTGGTAATACCGGTAATGTGTCGATTGAATTATTATTACAAATAAGTGTGTCCAGATTTCTGAAAAACTCAATGCCGGTCAAATCCAAAATTTGCTTATTGGAGCAATCCATGTAAGTAAGTGCAGCAACTGAGCTGCAGGTGGTGTCCAATTGGTTTCCTGTGAGGCAGGCCGCAAGACCATGATTGATCATCCAACCTCGAAAAGCAGAATCGGGTATGGTGACAAATTGTGCCTGAAGGGTAATCCCTGTTGTGCTAAAGAAAAGAAGGAGACTAAGGTAAAGTGTTTTCATAGTGTCTAATCAAAAAAAATACATGATTAAAGTATTTTAAACCTGCCGAGTTAAGGATATTACGAAGGCATGTAACTGAGCGGAACAGGTTCGTTACTATGTTTAGGTTTTAGAAATATAGCATTTATTAAATCCTTTTCCAAAACAAAAAAACAGTTTGCATTATTAATGACCATTTCTCAAGTAAATTAGGATTAAATAACCCATCTATTTAGAGTATTCTTTCAAGGAGAATTTGTTTTCCTCTAATTTTAGATTTTAGATTTTAGATTTTAGATTTTTTGCCTTTTGCCTTTTGCCTTGAATTGTAAAGCACTCCGCAACCTAACCCCGGGCGCCGCGAGGGACGAGCAAAGCACGGGCAGGGCGGGAGTAAAATGAAATGCACTTTCGTTCCAAATTATTTTCCGGATTTAAAATACATTTGCATCATCGCACAAGCCAATATGCCCTCCAGCAAACCCACACTCGAATCCTTTTTCGATCAGGTCTACGCGGTTGTCCGCCTCATTCCGAAAGGAAGGGTGACGTCCTATGGAGCGATTGCAAAATATCTGGGATCGGCGAGATCATCGCGGATGGTGGGCTGGGCGATGAACAGCGCGCATACGGTTCGCCCCAAAGTTCCCGCACAAAGGGTGGTCAACCGGAACGGATTATTAACCGGAAAACATCATTTTGGAACACCCACACGGATGCAGGAGTTGCTCGAAAAGGAAGGTGTTAAAATCAAAGACGATAAAGTTGTCAATTTTTCGACTATTTTCTGGGATCCGGCCATGGAATTGAAGCTATAGATCCTGTCTCCGGAATAGGCTTTCAGCCTGCTTCTTTGTACCTTTGCTGTCTTAACAATTTGATATGGCTATTACAAAAGAACTGGTAATTGACGCTCTCCGCAATGTGATTGAACCGGATCTGAAAAAGGATCTGATCACCCTCAACATGGTAGAGGATATTGTGGTGGATGGAATGAATGTAAGTTTCACGGTAGTACTTACAACTCCCGCTTGTCCGCTCAAAGATCTGATTCGTAACGCGTGTATAAAT
>DAORHY010000055.1:0-14877 GCA_035438225.1 Bacteroidia bacterium | reverse complement strand
GGAGAAATTGAAGACTATAAACTCATTATTTCAAATGATGATAGCCTTCCACCCATTGCGGATGTAATTCCACGGATCGGACAGGGTTCCTACACAGGAGGTGCGCATGAATTTTGTCCCGGTAATGTTCAATTTTATGATGCAAGTTTTCATCATCCTTCTCAATGGCATTGGGAATTTCCGGGAGGACAGCCTGCTGTATCGGACGAACAGAATCCGGTTGTGTTTTACGATAGTGCCGGCTACAAAACAGTAAAATTGATCGTTACAAACGTTTTCGGAACTGATTCTGTTACCCTGACCAACCTGATTTATATCAACGCCAATGCGATTCATTTTCGGGATGTGAATGGTGCTGTTCTCGGCGATACAGTGATCACTTGCAACGGATCGACATCCTTTTACATCAATGCCGCTGACAACCCGTATTTTCAGACGTATACCTGGACTCCGGCAGGATCAGATACGTCACTTACATTTAATTCCGGTCCCTTACCAACCGGGAATTACATTCATCTGACAGTAGAAACCCGGACTGTACCATCCTGCTTTGTGAAGGATTCGCTCTATCTCATTTTGAATAGTCCGCCCCAGATCGATTTGAGCATTACCCCTGGAGTGAGTGAAGTTTGTGCTGCTGTTTCATTCATTGATACTTTAACCTGTACAAATACATCATCGATACTTGGTACTTACCAGTACGCGGTTCATTTTAATTCAGGTGGTCCAACGACTCTGATAAATTACGGACAGGTCCCTACAACATTGGTTGATACCATTGACTTAAGTGCGAATTCCGGTAGCACACTGACCTATCTGGCTTATTTCAATCCCGGAAATACCGGAAACAGCGGTTGCTCCATCGTATCGGATTCTGTTACCTATACAATCCGTTCTCAACCGTCTGCAACATTGCGCACCCTTGATTCAGGTTTGTATTGTATCGGCGGAAGAATCAAAGCCATAGCTACACGAACGGGTGGTGCCGGAAATCCAGCCTACCAGTGGATTTCAAATGCAGGGACCACGGTAAGTCAAAACATTGACACACTTATTTTGGATGATAATTCTGTATCACCCGGTACAATCTCCCTGCAATATAGTTATAGCACTTCCAATCCCGGTTGTACGGCTTACACTGCGAATTATTCCGAGACATTAAATTCACGTCCGCAGGTTTCCATTTCTACCTCCGTAGATTCAATTTGCAATCAGGCGAACCTGGCAATTCTGTGTGATCCAGATGATCAGACGGGGAATGGGAATACAGGAGGTACCTATGCTTGGTCCTGGAGCTCTGATCAGGGGAATGTTTGGAATGTGCTCGGATCCGGGCTGGATACATTTTTTGTCGGTACATTGTATGTTCCGGGGCTATCCGGTACCGATACCACAGTTCAGGTTCGAGTGCAATATACAGGCAGCCCGATTGAGCTGGGGTGCAATTCAAACCCGGCATCCCGTAATGTGGTTATTCAATCAACACCGGATGTATTGAACAGTTTCTTGAATGATGATTTGTGTTCAGGTTCAACTCCCGGAAACCCGGTGAATCTGGTAGCAACTATTCCGGGATCTACTTTTCAGTGGTATTTTTCTTCCGGTGCTTTGGTACAAGTGGTTCCGGATTCCGGGAATACCATTCAGATCAATCCCGTGTTTACAAATTCGAGTTTACTTCAGGATACAACATTGCTTTACGTAACTGCAACCGGACCGGGAAGTGCAGCTTGTCCGGGTATTACCCGGACAATAGCAAAATTTACGGTAAATCCTGTGCCTTCTGCACCGGTACTTCCGGTAGCGGACTCTGCAGTGTGCAGTCTTTCCCGGAATATATTTCTTTCACTGGTCGCACAACCCGGGATTGTATGTATTTGGGATACGATTCCTACTGCGCTGCATTCCTTGAAATCCATGGACCCGGGTAATTTTGCTGTCTTTGATTTCAATTCAGTAACTTCAGTTACGCGGGATTCCGTCAGTGTGCATGCTCTGTTCCCATTTGCAGCTGACTGCCCGAGTCCGGAGGTGTATGCTCATTTTACAATTTCACCTTCTTCAGCGCCTTCGCAGGAAATTGCTATTCGTAAACAGGATCTTGGGAATACACTTGTCTGTTTAAGAAATGATGCAGACAGCTATCAATGGGGGTATGACAGTCTTCCGGATTATCAGCCTCATTTTGCAGATGGACAGGTTTATCAGTCCTGTTCATTTGGAAACAACTTTGATGATACGAAATTCTATTACTGGGTTATTGTCAGGCAGGGAGAATGTGAGAGTAAATATTATTACGGAGGGGAAAATGGACAGAATCTTCCGTATTACGTAAAAGCGTATCAGGGAATGCAGGTGAATTCTCAACCACCAGAGCTATCGGTTTATCCAAACCCGGGTTCCGGAAGCGTTACTTTGTCACTCAAGAATTTTACCGGTTCCACGGCTCATTTTGAAATCTATGATGCTCTTGGTAAAATCGTACAACAGTCGGAAGTCCGGTTGAATCCACCGGATGATTATCAATCAGGCACAGATGTTCAGCAGTTTCCTCCGGGAATTTACTGGTTGAGGGTCAGATCATCACAAGAAGAAACAGTTTTGGTTTCATTTATTATTCAATAACTGGGGCGCACTATGAAACAATATTTTTACATTAATTTTATTTCCCTGATTTTATTTTCAAACCTGATCAGCGGACAAGACCGGGTTTCCCGAAAGGAACTAATGAATCGCCTGGATGTGTTCTTGAATGATTTTTCAGGTACTTCATCTTTTCGTGAAATCGGCGGAACAGAATTTTCGGAAAATCAGGCGAGTAAATTCAAAGAAATGTTTGCAGAGAATGCAATTATTTTCGACGATATCAATGCTTCTGTTGTTGAAGACAATTTGGGCGGGAGTCCCTATCAACTGAAGAACAAACCTCTGGATGAATACATCGCAGATGTTAGAAAAGGATTTCCCTCCGGAATCAGGGTCGATGTCCTCAATTCAGCTATTGATTTCAGTCGGCTTGACAGCAATCTCATCAATATCGTGATCAGCAAAAAAGTGAGCGGGAAATCATCAACCCTCAACCGCTTTGAAAACAATGACACCTTGCTCCTTGAAATGCTGATTACACCGGACGATCGTCTGCTGATTAAAAAAATTAGTATGCTTGGATCCAATTTTTCCTGTGCTAATGATAAAGACAACGATGGAGTTATTGATGAGCAGGATGGTTGTCCGGGTGTAAAAGGTGAGATTCGCTACAAAGGTTGTCCGGACCGCGATCGCGATGGAATTCCGGATAATACGGATCAGTGTCCTGAGGAATACGGTACATTTTTTAATAAAGGATGCCCACAGGAAGTATTTACCAACAAGTATGGAATTGACTTATTTGCTGGATTCGTCATGAACTCTCCTGAAAATATTCTTTTTGATAAAGCTGCTTTATCTTACGATGAAATCGACCTTGAAAGAACGAATGAAGGTACTGTTGCGTATGCCAAAAAATCTGTTTCCAGTATACTAAACGGATTGGAGTTGTCAATCAGCCTGAATAAAAATAACACTACTGCGCTGGGAATTGGCATCAATTATAACAAGTTCACGACCGACATCACGTGGAATGACTTTCATACTGAATACAAAGAAATCGACAATGGCATTTTGCATTTTCCTTTCAGAAGATTGCTCTCGCTGAAGCAAACCAGGGAAAGCCTGGAGACACAATACCTCTCCATTCCTTTGTTGTTAAAATTCCGCCTGAGGTTGGAGGAAAAAATAGGGATTTATTATGAACTTGGACCGGCATTTGATCTGATTAGTGTCAAATCCAGTCCAGCTGCAGTAGCAGATGAAGAAGCAATTTATATCTACAATACCCAGTCGGCCGGAATTGGCTGGACGTATTCAAAAAACTATACCCCTTCACCGACCGATTGGGTGATTACCCGGGAAATGGTGAATTCGTATTCGGACCATGGGGCGGAAGCTTATTTTGCTGACCTGCGTACCAATGGCTATGAAGTTGCATTGGATAAACCGCTTTCAGCTCCCTCTGAAAAAAGCAAGCGCACCGGATTTAGCGGCATCGCCAGGGTCGGCGCATTTTATATGATTGACCGTTCAATCAGTATCTTTGCAGGCGCAGTTTATGCGTATCATTTCTCGTTGAAAAAGCAGGAGGGAAGTTATCAACCTGTTGACGATTCCGGGAATTATCATTCAATGGTAAATGGAGTGAAGAAATACAACGGCCAGAGTTACGGTTTGATGCTCGGGCTGAAATACGGTTTTGGTAAATAATTCAAATATAATTTCATTCAGCTGTGGATAGAAGCGTACATCTTACTTTTACGATTACATGCCTGCTTGCTCTTGGGTTACTTGGACTTAAAATGAATGCTCCCAAACCGTGTGTTGAACCCGGGATTGTATTCACTCCTGAAATTCCAAAGTTAGATGAAGCTGTTGTTTTTAAATCTACGGGAACCGACAGCCTTGGTGTCACGTGGGATTTTGGTGACGGTTCAGCAAGTGTGACAGGGATCATTTCCGCTCATCGTTTTGAAAAGCCCGGAAAATACACGGTGATGGCCAAGACCAGCCAGGGTTGCCTTGCCGCACGAGTCATTTCAATTGTGCCGAAAGCGCCGGAATTAAAATCTGTTTTTCCTGTGCTCAAGGTTTCCGCCACCACCGTATTTGTCGGTGACAGGATTCTGATTGAGGACCAGACACCCGGTGCCAATTCATGGTTTTGGGATTTGGGAGAAAATGAGCAGCAATCATCGGAGCGGCGTGTTTCTATCGCTTATAGCACTCCGGGTAAAAAAGAAATTAACCTTGCAATAAAGGGAGAAGGAATTCACGGGTCTGCAAGTGCTGTTGTTACTGTGCGTCCAAGACCAGGAGTGCCGCTTCCGGCTGCTCCTGCTTCGCGCCCCTCTGTCGCGTATAAGTATGACCGGGTATATTCTGAGAAATTTAAAGCGGCAGCAAACAGTTCCAACCGCGATGCTGCATTCAGGAGCTTAGTGCAAATGTTGTGCAATCAAAATGGCACACACGTGAAACTGAATGTTGCTGTTCTCGATGCTGCTTCGTATAATTTTTATGATTTCCGTACCAAGCTGAGCAATGACGAAGAGAGTAACTGGGTTGTGGACAGTGTTGCCATGCGCTGGAGGGACGGTGATGACCGCTGTATTGAAGACATTTATTTTATGATCAGTTCAAGACGATAGCCATGAAAAAAAACCTGCTTTTAGTTTTATTCTTTTTGATGCTGACTTCTGTTTATTGCGCTGCTCAGGATTCTTCGGGGGTGAAAAAATCCTACACCACCTTTGATTTTTTTTACATGGATAATAATCATGGCCCGGAGGCGATTGGACTGAATGATTCATTGATTGAAAAGATGGTTTTCGAGATCCGTAAATTATTGCGGCAGAAGGACAAGGGATTTCTTCTTTTTCGCAGTAATGGAGACCGGCCGCAGGTAACGGACCGGAAAGAGGATGTTTTTACTTTTGAATTCCGCGATGGAATTTATGAACAGAATACATCCATTCCTAATTTTCTCGAAGACAAAAAAAGAATCCGGGAATATTTATATGATTCATTGGGAGTGATCAGTGATAAAGTGAATCTTCATTTTTTCTTTTCCGAGAATGCGCTTGGCAGTCTGATGGAAGAGCCGAATTCAATTATGACTAATTTTTCAAGGGAGTTTGCGGGATTATTTTCCGCAAAAAATGCTGAAATCAATGTGTTTATTTACTATAACAAGGAAATTGTTTCTCTCAATGAAGTCAATCTCAATACTTACCTGGAATTCTATAATGGAACTACGTATGCCGAAAGGAGAATTAATTTTAAGATTATCAAAAGCTGAGTTTAAGCAAGGAGTGATTATGAAGGTGTCCTTAGTGAATCAAAAATATTTCCGGTCAATTCCTGTACTGCTGTTGATTTTATTGTTCAGTTTTCCATTCTGCGCTTTGGCGCAGGATCATGTGAAAGGAATGAAAATTAAACGCATGCCGAAAGATTACCTTGAGCCTACGGGTAAGCTTGTACCGGAAAATGCCAAAACGGCGGAGGGGGAATACAGTTATTGGCGGGTGTATTCTGACCGGGACAACAACCAGACGTTTAAGGATCCTTACCTGAAAACACCCTTTAAAACACTTCAGTTCATGGATGCTTTTTTTGTCATCCAGGAAAGATGGAACGCAGTCCGCATTGCCAGGTATGATGGAACTCTCGGAGACAAGTACACGATTCAACACGATTCATTGGATTACGGGTGGATTGAGAAGAGCAAGTTGCTGTTGTGGAAAAAATGCCTGATCGATACGGTCAAAACCAATTTTAACCTGAAAGGCCTGGTAATCCGGAGCTACAAAGTTTTTGAAAATGCCGAAGAACTCAAAAGAATCAGCCAGGAAAAATTTCCATTGTATGCCTCTCCGGCACTGAAAACAAGGACTCAGAACGATATTAATTTGTTTGATTTTCTTTTTATCTACAAACATGAAAACGGCGCTTATCTCATAGGGAAACGTGAAGATATTTCGGTGATGAGCGCGAAGACGGATGTTCTTGGGTGGGTTCCGGAAGTGAACCTGCGTCCCTGGGGCCAGCGTCTGTGCCTGGAGCCAAATGCAAAAGCGGATGCAGTAGCGGAGCGTAAAACTGCTGGACTTCGGGCCGGGCTCTTTGAATCGGAAGATAAAGCACGCAAGTACCAGGCGGGAGACAAAGTCAACCCCTTGGGTTACCCGGATCCGTATGAAAAAGGGATGCAACTCTCTGAAAAAAGATTCCCGGTGATTGCGGATCAGAAAAACGGAATCCTTAAAACCGGTTTTATCACTTCGGTCCTTGATAAAAATGGCAAAGCCATCATTACAACGGATCAGCAGGCAGACATTGAAAAGAAATACAACCAGGCGCGCGAGGATTACAGAAACATCAACATCGTATTTGTCATCGACGGTTCAGAAAAAGTGCGGCCATATATGCAAAGCGTGATCTCTTCGATCCAGAACAGCATGAGTCTTCTGAAGATGGATTCAAGGAACAAATTTAATTTTGGCGCCGTTGTGTATCGTAATTATAACTGCGAAGACAATCAGATTGTTTCGCTCCAGGATCTTTCTCCAAATGTGAGTACAGTCACCGGATTTCTTCAAAAGCAAACATCTTCAGCGTTGCCATGTTCGAAAACAAAAGCGGACGGTACATCATTATATTATGGAATTTCAAAGGCTGTTAAGTTGTTCCGTAAGAAGGAGCAGAACAATATTATCATGGTCATCGGAAGCGGCGGGAATTACCTTGTCGACAAGTATAATTTTGATGAAACCAATGTCAGTTCCGCATTGGCTGAAATGCAATGCAGCCTGGTATCTTTTCAGGTTCAATATAATGGAGATGATGAGCAGCGGTTCGTGAGCCAGTCGAAGGAGCTGATCAAACAATCGGCAAAAAAAATTCGTGACCGCCTGGACGATGTGAAACTGGTCAAGGGCACCAGGGTGAGCGGCATTAAATTTGAAAGTACTGACAAACGGATTCAGAATGAATATTCGCTCGTATTTCCCGGGGGAGACAGCCCGGTTCCCGGAAAACTTACCGCTGCATCTCCCAATCGCCCCAATTCACCATCGTACATTCAGGAGCAAATTGAAGAAATAATAACGAACCGCAATGAAGACAACGAAGCGATCCTGAGCAAATGGGATGCAAAAGTGAAGGGCATCGGGGCGACTGCTATTAAAATGGATGAGGAATTGTATCTGCTGCTGAAGAATTCCAAAATTGATCCATCTGCATTTCAAAAACTGGATGTGAATACCAATTTCCAGATTTTTGTTGAAGCCTTTGCCTCTGTGAAGCACAACAAATTAAAGAAACCGCTTTTTAATTATGTTTTGTTTATGAGTGATGATGATTTATATGACCTGATCATTCAGTTCAGAAAGCTTGGCAATGCGACTACGGAGCAGGAATTACGAAAAAACCTTGTGGATTCATACAAGCAACTGGCGATATCCTATTATGGGGCGAAGGAATCAAAATCAGCGATCAATAAAAAGTCACTGGCGGAAATCATGGGGCTGATCACTGGATTGCCATCCAGGAGCGATTTGTTCACCAAGTATACCATTTCAGATCTTGAAAGCTCCAGGGCCGTGACGGTGCAGTCATTGAAGGATATTGCCGGAGAAATTAATGATATTAAAACTGACCTTGAGCGGATCCGTTCACGGCAATCTTATTCCTTCACCAGCTACGATCAGATTTACTACTGGATCCCTGCTGAAGCGCTGCATTAATTTCCGGGTCTGAGGACCGTTTTAATTATGGAAGATTACGTTTTTTATATTTCAGATCTTTCCTGTTCGTATACCCGCACTGTTCAAAACCGGGTATTGTACATCCGGGAATATGGAGTGCCGCGCGGGAAGCTGACCTTTTTGCTGGGTCCTTCAGGATCAGGAAAAAGCACTTTGCTTGAAACGTTGGGTCTGATGAATAATACTTTTGCGGAAGGGAAAGTTCAGTTTAATCCAGGGCCCAACCAGCATTCCTTTTCCCTCGATACTGTTTGGAAGCCGCAGCACGAACACGAGCTGAATACCATACGAAAGCAACATTACAGTTTTATTTTCCAGGAGAACAACCTGATGGAAGATTTTTCTGCCTTTGAGAATATTTGCCTTTCTCAGATGGTAAAAGATGACCGGTCATTTGCAGAAGTTGTAAAACCTGCTGAGTTGATTCTTAAGAGGGTAGGATTGAATGCAAAGGAAGTCAATCAATATACACTGGCGACCAACCTTTCCGGTGGACAGCGGCAACGCTTGTCATTTGTCCGTGCGCTGAATGTAAATTATTCTGTTTTATTCTGCGATGAGCCAACCGGTAACCTGGATGAAGTCAATGCGCATGAGTTGATGGATATTGTGAAAGGTTCGTGTTCTGTTACGCGTTCTGCCATTGTTGTTTCACACGATATTAATCTTGCATTAAAGTATGCCGATCAGATTGCAGTTATTACAAAATCAGAAGGAGAAGGATGCGGCGTAATCCATCCCGGAAATGTCTTTAACAGGGAGCAATGGGAGCACAACGACACGGAGCACTTACAGAGTTTCCGGGAAAAGATCCGGAAACTTTATTTCACTCCGGAGGCCAGTGTGAAACCGGAAGAACCGAAAGACCGGAATGAACTTTCTCACATTGGTTTTAACCGTTTGTTTGTCCGGAATGAACTCAGGAGCTTGTATGGGAAATCGTATGTGAATTATTTCATTCTCCTTTTTTTGACAATATTTTCATTGTTGGTTCTTGGGTTTGCGAATGGCACGTTGAATTACATTGACCAGAAGCTGAATGATGCTTTTGTGAATTGGGTTACTTTAAAAATACCCTGGGCACAATCCGGCGACCGATTTCAGGAGATTAAAGAAAAGTTGAATGAACCGGCAAACCGAACAAGGTATCAGTATTCTTCTGCAACCAGCTACCCGGAATATTCACTCACTATTTTTGACAAGACTTCGTTTGATAAAGTGCGGGTGTTTTCAGAAAAGGGAAGAACGATAGAAACCGGAGATCCTCCGGATCCGATGTTGAAGGATATTCTTTCGAAAGAGAATCTTGTATCCGGGAGTACGTTTACCGGCATTTCTGACTTTGGGCTGATTGTTTCCAGTCAGCTGCTTTCTAATTACAAGTACAATTTAAAGGATCGGTTTCTGTATATCGGGTATAAAAATTTTGACGGCAATCAGGATATTTACGAACGCATTCCTGTTCCCATCCGTGCAGTAGTAAGGTCCATTCCCGGAAAAAATTTATTTGTAAGCACGAATTATTTTAAAAAAGCATACGACCAGGCAACAGACAATACTTTTGATCCGCAGGTCCACCGGAATAAAATCTGCCTTTATCTTCAATTTGCTGAACAAGAGATCCCCGAATTTCAGAAGGATTTCCGTACTGCCGTGGCTGGCATGAAGGATTTTGAAAGCTGGAATCCGGAGATGGATATTGTTTCTGATCACCTCGTGGATACAGGTCAGTCACGCATTGCCGAAATCAGATTTTCTTCTGAACCTGAAGATACGTCCCTTAGCGCGAGGTTTATTCACAGTCTTTTTAGTACAGCAGCCTTTCAACCCTGGGCTCAAAAAGTGACACCTTTTTATGACTTGTCCCAGTTTGCTGAAAACCTTCCGGAATTATCAGATGATATTCTTTGTATTAATTTCAACGGGGATCTTGACAGCATTCGTGCTTTTAAACAATTTTTATACAGTTTAAATAAAGCGGAAGAAAAGGAAGTAATTGAACTCGATGATTCTGCAATTCGCGAAAAGGAAAATTATAATTTTATGAGTAAAGTGACATTGATCATATCTTTTGGATTGCTGTTTTTTGCAGTTTTCTGCATCTCTCTTTTCATAATGAATGTGCTCAGGCTTCATTTGTTAAAAGTGAAAATGAATTTGGGCACGCTGAAAGCTTTTGGCCTGAATAATTCAGAAACCAACAAGCTTTATTCCGGCATCATGATGTTGTTTGTTGCCTTTGTGATGGTGCCGGGATTTCTCATTGCATTTGTAGCCGGAAAAATGATTGATCAATTGATTGGTTCCTATCTCGCAATGGACAGCAACTACCAGTATTTTCAAATTACAGACGGGTTGATCATCGGGATCATTTTTGTAATATTCGTCGTGTCATTACTGGTAACAGGCTGGGTGGCCCGTAAAATTCTTATGAAATCACCGGGTGACCTGATTTATAACCGATAAGGCATTTACTTTCCGGATAGAATTTCAAAGTTTAATAAATGAGCCCGAAAGAAAATTTTAGTGAAGGTACTGATTGACCAATGCGCTAAAGTCTGCGTTTTTTGAAACCGGTGCGAGAATCGTTTCGTTCCGGATATCTTTCCTGGTGAATTTCCCGGTCTGGAAAGCCTGTTTGAAGAAATCCATGGCATCTGCCATTTTATTTTGTTGGGAGAGTGCAACACCTTTGTAAAGCAGCCCGTGGGGATTGTTCTGGTCTGTTTGAAGGAGTTGCGAAATGCAATCCAGGGCATGCACGGGTTCATTGATTTTGAGATAGGAGTAGGCAAGATACCGGTTTAATACAGGCTCGGAAACATAGGCTTTATCCAGTTTTTTAGAACTCTTAAAATCTTCGATAGCCATTGGATAATTACTCTTTTTTACGAGACAAATACCACGTAAACGTAACGCTTCAGGATCCACACTTCTTTTCTGGATGTATTTATTCAGATCGCTGAGTGCGGGATCGTAATCTTCCATCCGGATAAGGCACTGAGCTCGGTGCAACAGGGCGTCTGCTAATTCCGGATTGTGCCCCAGAGCATGGTTGTAATCTTTAATCGCCTGTTTGTATTCATTCAAATCAAAGTAAACATTTCCCCGGCCCACATTAAAATCCGGATCTTCTTCATCCCGGTCGAGGGCTTTAGCATAGTAATCGAGGGCTTTCTGGGTCTGGTGAAGTTGAGAATATGCATTGCCGATATAATAATAAATACGGGCAGAATCTTTTTTTAGCTTGAGCGCATCTTCAAAATAACCAATTGATTTGGCATATTCCTTTTCTTTATAACAGGTTTGCCCCATGTAAATTTTTGCCGGGTAGAAGTTATCTTTTATGTCAAGGGATTTAAAAAAGGAAATTTTTGCACTGTCAAGTTGTTCATTTTCATAGTATGCAATTCCGAGCAGGAAATGATTCATGTGATCCGTATTTTCAAGAGTACTGGCAGTGCGGTAGTCAGCAATGGCTTTTCTCAGGTCTCCCATTTTAGAGTACGCATTTCCCCTGGCGATGTAATAGTCGGATTTGTTGTCATAAATCTGAATGGCACAGTTCAGCGGTGCCAGAGCGTTTTGGGGATTGCTCATGTCCTTCACGCTGTTGTAAAATTCATCCGCTGTCTGTTGGATTTTATTTTTAAGTTCATTGCTCAATCCCTGTGAAATGGCCAGTTTAAAATAATTTCCCGCGCGAAGGTAGCGGTCTGATTTAGCTTCTTTCATGGCGATCTGACCCAGGTAATAATTTGCTTCGGGATAAATTTTCTTTTTTTCAATTGCCCTGATGAAATTCTTGGTTGCAATTTCGTTTTCATTGGTTAGAAATTCGACTTCCCCCAATTCAAAATAAGTGATTGCATTTTCCGGATTGAGCTGAAGAGCGGATTCATAATCCCGGACCGCCTTGTTATAATCTCCGACTTCCCGTTGAGCCCTGGCGCTGGAAATAAAGTAGAAGTCGTTTTTGGGATCCTTTGATTTGAGAATGGAATAATCGCTCAGGGCTCCCGATCGGTCTTCGTTATGCAATTTCAGGAGAGCCCTGAATTCATATGCATCCAGGTAATTTTCATCAATTGAGACTGCCTGGTTCAGGTCCGCCAATGCCCGTTTGTAATTATTCGTTGCCGCATAGGCTTTGGCCCTCCAGTAAAAATATTCCGGAGTTGTATTGTTGTCGGACTGCAGATACATCGTGCATTGACTGATGACCTGTTCAAACTGATTTCTGCTGTAAAGCCCCTGAAGGCCATCGGCTTTGGCAATTACCGGACTCATTTGTTTTTTCCGGACTTCTCCTTCCGGTATACGGTAACGGGAGTCCAGCATCGAAAGTTGAGAATAGAGGCTGTCTGCAACGTGATAACGTCGAAATTTAAAAGCATAATCAGCCTGTTGAATCCATTGTTTTGATTTTGATTCATCACCTAAACTCTTGTCAATGATTTTTTGGTATTCGCTTAGTTTTAATTTATAGGCCAGGTTCGCCGTATCGAGGCTGATCGCTCTGCTAATGTAAATTTTTGCATCTTCATAATATCCGCGGCCGGCTGACTGATCGGCATTTATTGCCAGTTTAGATGCTTTGGCTTTCCGTAGTTCATCTTCATCTTTGATGAACTCAGTGAGCACTTCTTTGGCATCACAATCCATGGCACCGGTAATGTCGGTTACTTCATTTTGAACATCCGTTTCATAGGCACCTTGTTTCGAAAAACTGATGGAGTTCACCGTCACTGTCCATTCATTTTTTCCGCTTCCTGTTTTTCCCGTAGGTTCAACTCTTAGTTCTGCAACACGCTGGAACTTTGGATAGGATTGGCCTGTCGGTTTGTACTTGCTTTTGAATTCGCAGTCGAAGTAGGCGTTCATGTAATAATAGGTTGTCTTTTTCAGTTTGGTGTATCGGATGTTGCTGAAAAATATTGTGTTCTCGTCTTCTTCATTTCTGGCGTAGGTAGAATACAACTGGTTGAGATAGTTTTTTACATATAAATTTTCATTCCATTTTCCTGTTAAAAAATATTGAGGGTCGATGTCGTTTGAGATGATGACAGAATCATTGTAAAACAACCTTGATTGTCCTTTGACTGCCGTCGCGTACGATTCATCCAAATCCAGTTTTGTTGTGCTGGAGTAGGTTATGAAATTCATCCGGGTTTGAAGGTCCCGCATTCTGTTTTCTGCACGGTAGCGGATGGTAACGGTATCCACACAAGTGATCAGGACTCCCTGGGAAAAAGAATCCATTGCATTAAAAAATAAGAACAGAGAAAGTATGGCGATCTTATTCATCTTGCAGGACATTGAGGAATTGTTTTTTATAGACTGGTTTGGACCGGTAACTCACTTTCAATAAATTGCTGATCAGCCAGCCGGAGTTTTTTGAGTTACGGTTGAAGTATTCTACAACCATGATGTAATTCGGTATCTGAAGAAAGTGATAGGAAATGTGCTGCACATAGTCGAAATGGATGGCTTTTTCAGTCACCAGTTTCAGAAGTAATTGCATCTGCTCAGTGAGCGGACCTTCATAGAGGTAATCTTTAAAATGCGGGGGATCTTCGAATGCCTGGTGCAAATTGATAAAATTTGTACTGTGACTCATGGGATCCAGGAATACTGTCATCTGGTTGTCCGGATCTCTGAGATCAGAACCGCAAAGTCTGGGTAAAGGTATTTTTGATTTGGAAGTCGGATATTTGAAGTTTAAAAAATCCGCCATGGCACTGACCATTACCCATTTTGTCGATTTGTGAATACCTTCTTCAACCTTTAGAATTAAATCAAGCTGTCTGGATTTACCCTGGTAGGTGACTTTGCATCGGACATGCGCAAACCAGTCTTTGTCGCTGAATCCCAGGAAATGAGGGGCCCCCCTTTTTGTAACCGTTAGCGCAAAGTTTTTAACCAGGGATGTATCCCAGGTTTGCTTTCTGTCAAAAAGCGATTTTATCATGGATGTACGAAGCGGTAGTTTCCCGCGGTAAATATCTTTCAGGTTTTGCACAAAGGCAGAACTGGTGTCTTTGTTAAATCTGTCAATAAATTCATCCAGAACTTTAACTTCCAGGACATGGTTTTCCTTCCAGCGTGTATCCTCGTAAAGACCCTGTGCCTGAAGAGAAGTTGAAAGAAATAGAAAAGAGTAAAATAAAAGAATATGTTTCTTAATCATCCACTAATTGGGGCTAGTTTCCTGAACAAGTACGTCAAGCAAGAAGACATCCCAATAATCCTGAGGAATACCATTCTCAAATTTCGACATTTTGCGGACTACAACTTTAATGCTCTTTGTAGTCAGGTCTTCGTAGGCAGGTAAATCTTTTACATAACCGGTGAATCGTTGCTTAAAGGATACCCAGCCATAATAATTCCCGTCGGGACCTTTCTTCAAATCTTTCACCATGTAATAGTCGGAAGTTTTGATTTCAACTTTTTCATACTGCAACATACGTAGACGGTTCAGATATTTTCTGACTTTCAGCGGTTTTTGAACTTCGGG
>DAORHY010000054.1:0-14903 GCA_035438225.1 Bacteroidia bacterium | reverse complement strand
GAGATAGTGATCCCGGAGTTTGTAATAACAGGAGAAGGGCATAGGAGAAATGGTGTTCAGTCTGCTATAAGATTCGGCCGGATTTATATCCGCCTGTTCTGCGAAAAATTCCACGCAATAATTCATCTCATAAATATCGCCGCGTTGAATGTGCTTTTGAATTTTTCTTACAGTAGAAAGATAGTCCTCCTTTGATACCCGTTCCCTGATTTTTGGCGGTGGTTTTTCTTCGGTTTCCGATTCCTCCGGGAATGGAAAATGCAAGAGTTCTTTCGCAAATGTCAACGCACTTTGTTCCGTGTCAGTTTGGATATCAAAATCCACCCGGACAAGATCTTTCGTAAATCTCAAAACCCAGCGCGGTCGAAAAAAGTGGAGCGATGGGAATTGAACGAAATCCGGATTGGAAGAATTCAGATTTTCCAGTTCGTTTTTCAGGTCATACGTAAAATAACCGAAATGCCAGTCCTCCTTCTGCAGCATTTTTTCCAGTTCAGAAAAAGAATCCTTGTTGCATTTCAATTCCTCCAGGCTGCCAATGGCCGCAATCAGATCGTACTTACAGTAAGGGTCCTGGAAATTCTGACTTTCAATGTTGCTGTTCAGTACGACTGCCTCAGAAAATAGTTCAACTTTTTTTAGCAGATGTTCAATAGAAAAACCGGAAGGGAGTGGAAAAGCAATAGATTGACGCATGACCGAAGCCAAAAGTAAGAAGAATATTGAATTGGGTAGTAAGAGTTGAGAATTATGAAGCGTGAATTCACTCTTCACTCTAATAGGCAGTCCACCCCGCATCTGCAGTAACAATACTGCCATTTATAAAACTCGATTTATCGGAAGCCAGGAACAATGCGAGTTCGGCAATTTCCGAAGGTTCTCCCATACGCGGCATGGATGCAGCCCCAAGATTCATTCTTTCCGCTCCGAAAGGATTGGGTTTCATGCTTGCACCGATGTTGGTATTCACACCACCCGGAGCGATAGCATTGCACCGAATACCGGATTTAGCATACATGTACCCCGTGTTTTTAGTGAGCCCAACAACAGCATGTTTGCTGGCGGTATAGGCAGCCCCGGCACGCGAGCCATACAATCCTCCCACAGATGCGATATTGACAATGCTGCCCTTGCCTCTTTTTAGCATGACCTGAACGGCTTCCCGGCTGGCATAAAAAACACCGTTCAGGTTTACTCCGATTACCTTGTTCCAGACATCGTCGGTAACATCTCCGACAGGTATAAAATCATCCATGATACCGGCATTGTTCACCAATACATCCAACCCTCCGTATTGGTTCAACGCAGTTTCGATCATGCGCTTACAGTCTTCCGGTTTCGAAACATTGACAATGACTTTTGCAGCTTTGCCATTCTTCGCTTCAATTTCACTGATAACACTATTCAGGTTTGTTTCATTCAGGTCAGCGCAAACTACACTGGCTCCTTCGGATGCAAACAACATTGCAATCGCTTTTCCCATTCCGGAACCTGCACCGGTAACAATTGTTACTTTGTTTTCTAAAGTTTTCATGGCTATTGGATTTCTTTATTCTCAAAATTGAAAAGTAAAATTACGATCAATAAATCCGGAAATACAATGCGATATAAACTATTTCTTGTACATGATGAAGATCATGCCCTGCATCTTAAAACGTGTAAGATCGCTTTGCCGGTAGGTCGGCTTCTCCTCCTGAAACTGCTCGCTTCCCTGTATGGAATGAAAAAAGCCGGAAGTTGAATCTTCCGGCTTCTGAAATAATTGATTGGAATTACAGTCCAGCGGGAGGAATGAGTGTAGGAACACTATTTTTAACGGGCTTGGTTGTTTTCAAAAAAGCAAAAACGGCTTTCGCGTCTTCATCCGTAAAGTTTGCGAACATCTTCCAGGGCATCGGTGGAAGGATGGACCTGCCGTTTTCCATTCCTTTGTATTTTCCATGTTTAAATGCGAGTAAAAATTGAGCTTCATTCCAGTTGCCGATTCCGGTAGGATCACTTGTCAGATTAGCAGAAAAGGAAGTGCCCCAGGGTCCGATATATGCTGTTAATCCCGGATCGAACAGAATGAATTGTTTTAAATCTTCCGGATGAGGGATGCCGATGGCTTGTTCTGAAGGATGTCCTGAAAGCCGGCGTTCCGGATCAGGCACAGGTCCCTGAGGCCCCATTATTTTTGGAGAATGACAATCGTCGCAACCGGAAGAATTCACAATGTATTGACCGCGCTGAACCAATTGTGCGGAATCAAGTGGGGTATTCTTTTCTGCTGATTCCTTTGCAGCTGGCGGGTTACAGGAGAAGAAAACAGCAACTAATCTAAATGCTGCCATACAGGAGAGAATGACTAATTTTTTCATGTGTGTAGTTGGGTTTTAAAATGAACAGAGAGAAAAAATTATGAAGTAAAGAAGTGCAAGCAGATCTTATTCGTACTAAAAAATTCACAGTATATTCCGATGGATACAGATTTGTTTTTTGTTCATTTATTAGTCTGTAAGCCACGGTTATGGTTTCAGAAAATAGGATCAAAAAAATTATGTATATAAGTAGATATTCATGTTTAACTCCTGATGTATATGTACTAAATCCATCTTACATGATGGAATCAATAAATGAACCATTTCAGGCCCTGGATCCCGAGGGTTCCCGTTTCCGTTTTCAGAGTCGGTGCATTTCATGTACTTTTCTTGCTGAAGAAATCTCCGTCCCGTTTTTATTATTTGAAAATTATTAAAGAATGAAAATGTACGGATTCTCCTGTATTCAATGCTATAATATAGAATCCGTTTTCAAGATTAGCGGTTGATACTCGGGTTTCACCGTAAAAAATTCCCTTCTCAATAAATTGTCCGGTGCAGTCAAACAGTTGGTAGCCTGACAGGTATTCCTTGCTGCCGGCATTGGTGATACAAAAATCTGTTACAGCAGGATTGGGATAAATTTTAAAATATTCTGATTCACCCCCGGTCTCTGTCACAAATGTTGGACCGGTTCCGCCTGTAAAAACTATTTGAAAACTGTTATTCAAAAGCTGTACAACGGATGGATCCCCGCCCCGGATATTCGATGCAGTATATCCCGTCCATACTCCGCCGTTAGGTGTTGTATTGAACCAGATACCATTTTCACCGCATCCGTAGAATCGCATTTCTGATGAATCAACAACAAGGTAATTTCCTGTCCAGTTGTGTAAAGAGTCCGAGTGAATATCCTGTACCTGGTTAAATTGGAGCCCATCCGGAGAAATGAAATGGAAAGCTCCATCCTGCGGAGCACCCGATGGGCTGAGATAATGCCAGCTGTGATTAAAATAGATTACAGACGGGTCAATCAATCTGCTTGCAGGGTGATCGGCCCGCGCTCCGGCTTCAAAAGTGTAATGAATGCCATCAGTGCTGACTGCGGAGTAGGTGTTCACGAGTGAATCTAATCCGGCAGATACTCCATCGCTTGATGAGAAATAAATACGCAGACTATCATTTGCAAATCTGACAAGGGCAGGGTCGAAGGGTCTTTGAAAAGAAGGCGGGAAATTATTAATAGCAATCGGAACCGGAGCAGTCCAGTGTTGTCCATCATCGTATGAAAATTTCACTGCTACACGGTCCCAGGTAGGGGAGCCCAGTGGTCCGCGAAACCATTGGAATGCGCAGATCAAAGTGTCGCCTTTCCAGCGGATGATGCAGGGAACTCCGGAAGAGTCCTGGAATATTACCGGTGGGGAAAAATTTATTCCATCGTATGAAATGCAGGTGAGCAGTGGATTTTCCCACGGCGGAGAACCCTGGCTGTAAAGGTTTTCGTTTGTGGTTAACAACAGGAAGAAAAGTATGCGGAGGAATTTCAACGGCTCATCAATAAAGCCTGAATGTAAGAAAATAATAAAAGTAACCGATCGTAAAAGTTATTTTCCTGGAGCGCAATCACCCGGTAGAGCATTTGGCAAATTTATCTTGCCAAATTTTCCAGCAGTACCAACCCTTCTGCAGAATCATTGAGACTTTCGACCAGCTGTACTTTTTCTCCTCCGTGTTCCCTGAACAAATCGTTGTATTCAACCCCTATTTCATAAAGGGTTTCGAGGCAGTCGGAGGTAAATGCCGGTGCAAAAACGAGAAGTTTTTTCATTCCTTTTTTAGCCAGTGATTGAATGACTTCATCGGAATAAGGCTTGATCCATGGATTTTTCCCGAGCCTTGATTGAAAGCAGACGGTATATTTTTCAAGGGGAAGATTCAGTTTTCCGGCAAGTAGCCGGGCGGTATCAAAACACTGGGCACGGTAACAGAATGCATTTTTATCTGTTAACTGTGAACAGCAATAATCATTTTTAAGACAATGCTGAAAACTGTCGGCTTTCCGCATCTGTCTTTCCGGAAGTCCGTGAAAGGAAAACAGGATGTGATCGTAATTCTCCGGAATGTGCTTGTTTCCGATTGTGGTAAAAGCGCGAATGAATTCAGGATGGTTGTGGAAGCTGTTTATAAATTCGATTTCAGGTACGATCTGCCAGCTACTCACAATTTCCATTATTTTTTGATGTACAGAACCTGTACTGGCCGATGCATATTGCGGAAAAAGGGGGATGACCTTTATTTTTTTGAAAACCGGTTTTCGGAATTTTTCAAGGACGGAATGAATGGATGGGTTCTGGTAACGCATGGCAAACTCTACCTGGTAATCTTGTCCCAGCCTCACTTGTAGCAGATCTTTTTGACGTTGCGTATAATAGAGTAGGGGTGAGCCATTCTGATTCCAGATTTTCCGGTACAGCTTTGCTGACTTCGGTGCTCTGAACGGTGCGATGATAAAGTTGACAAGGGCGAAACGTCCTGCAGGGTTGATATCGATCACACGCGGGTCGCTCAGAAATTCACGTAAATATTTTCGTACATCAGGAGTGGAAGGGCTATCCGGTGTTCCCAGGTTTACCAATAAGATTCCGGTTTTCAGTGAATGCATATTCGGTTCAGAATCTGATAATTTTTATTTACAACACTCTGCAGCTCATACTGTTCAGATGTGAATGGCTCTGTTTTCAGATGCCGCCATACAGGCTTCTTTGAAAACCTCCGTGTATGTCGGGTGAGCATGGCTCATCCTGGCAATATCTTCTGCGGCAGCCCGGAATTCCATGGCTACAACTGCTTCCGCAATCATGTCTGCAGCCCGCGGGCCAATCATGTGTACTCCCAGGATTTCATCTGTTGCCGAATCAGCGAGCACTTTGACAAGACCGTCGGTATCCATGCTGGCACGGGCACGACCACTTGCTTTAAAAGGGAATGAACCGCTTTTATACTTTATTCCTTTTTCATTCAGCTCCTCTTCGGTATATCCGACGGCAGCTACTTCAGGCCAGGTGTACACTACGCCCGGGATAAGCAAATAGTTTATGTGGGGTTTTTGTCCGGCAAGATGTTCTGCAACAAACAAACCTTCTTCTTCTGCTTTGTGCGCGAGCATTGCACCCTGAATCACATCCCCGATTGCAAATACTCCCGGAACGGAAGTCTGCAGCCGGTCGTCCACTGCAATTCGTCCTTTCTCGTCTGTTTTTATTCCGATTGCTGCAAGATTCAATCCATCGGTATAGGGTCGTCTTCCGACACTCAGCAGGCAATAATCCCCTGCGAAGGATACCGTGTTGCCCAGCTGATTTTCAGCTGTGACAGTCACAGTTTTACCCTTTGTTTTTACGGCGGTGACTTTGTGCTGCAGGAAAAATTCAAAACCAAGTTTTGCCAGTGATTTCTGAAGTTCTTTTCCGAGCGTACGGTCCATCGTTCCGATAATGGCATCTGTAAATTCAACCACTGATATTTTTGATCCCAACCGCGCGTATACCGATCCGAGTTCGAGTCCGATCACACCTCCGCCAATAATGATCAGGTGATTTGGTATTTCTTTCAGGTTGAGCGCTTCTGTAGAGGTAATGATCCGCTGTTTATCCGTTTCGATTCCTTTCAGTTCAGATGGCCTGGATCCTGTGGCGATAATGACATGCCTCGAGTTCAGTTCTGTTTTATCCTTCCCTTCCGCCTGAACGAGGATTTTGTTTGGATTGATGAACGAGCCAATTCCATGGTAAACGTCCACCTTATTTTTTTTCATCAGGTAACTGATCCCGTTCACATTTTGTTTTACCACATCCTCTTTTCGTGCAATCATGGCAGGGAGGTCTACCCCAAGGCCTTTTATTTCTATTCCATGCGCTTTAAAATGATGGCCGGCATTGTAGAAATGTTCAGAAGAATCCAGTAATGCTTTGGAAGGGATGCAGCCAACGTTTGTACAGGTGCCGCCAAGTGCACTGTATTTCTCCACAAGTGCTGTTTTCATTCCCAATTGTGCGCAACGAATAGCAGCAACATATCCTCCCGGACCGGAACCAATAATTGTTACATCGTAATTCATTTTCCTGCTTTAAAAGGTTGAGCCGGATTCATTGTGACTACAGTAAGAAACACACCGGCGGTTGCGAAGTTACAACAGTTCCGTGAAAGAAGTAAACTGCCAGGTGTTTGATAATCAGTGTTGTTTCGGTTCATGCCGGAGAAGAAGGAATTGTATCCAGATGGACCGAAAATCAGAATAAACCATCATTTAAAGATGAGTTTCCGGAAGCTCATAAACACCAAAATGCTTGCAGAAAGGAAAGAAGCGATGAAGCCAGGGTAGTCGCCATGCCTGGCATAAAAAGTTCGGATGTTATTTTTTAAAAGTGTTTCCTGCAAGGCATCTTCCTGCCACCATGAAGTTTGTTGCAGAATATCACCGCGTTGATTAATGAAGCAGGAGATTCCTGTATTTGCGGAACGCGCAATGCTTTTCCTGAATTCAACAGCCCGAAGGCGGGAGTAGTTCATGTGCTGGCGGTAGCCCGGAGTATTTCCCCACCATCCGTCGTTTGTCATGATGGCAATGAATTGTGCTCCGTTACGGATGTATGCAGCCATGAAATCACCATAGATGGATTCATAACAAATCGCGGGAGCGACGAGTGTCCCATCCATACCAATAAAATTAGTCCGGTTTTGCTGTGTACCCAGACTTCCGGAAGTTCCACCCAGAGAAAGGGCATAGCTTTCCAGGAAGCCGAAGATTTTTGGGTAAGGCATTTTTTCAACGCCGGGAACCAACCGTGTCTTATGATAGATCTGTAAACTGTCCCGCATATCTATTTGTACAGCGGAATTGTAGGCATCATAATAGGCATCTGCATCCTTGAACTTTCTTGCTGTCAAACTGGCCTTTTGGCCGGATGGGTAAGCTTTGTAAGACGAAAGGCCGGTAATAAAATTCAAGCCGGGAAAAGGGGAGATGAATTTTTTGATAAATTGAATTTCCGGATCCGCATTCAGGTTTTCTTCCCAGATTCCATCCGGTAAAGCTGTTTCCGGACAAATCACAAAATCAGTGGAAGTATCAATGACAGTGGAAGTAAGCCGAAGAATTTTAGTCAGCTGATTCATGCTTGTTCCGTTGAATTTTTCATTGTACGGATCAATGTTCGGTTGAATGACAGCCACATTCACCGGATCTCCCGTATCACGGTATGTGTGGTACATGTACAAGGATCCGGTAAGCGGAAGTAAAAAAATAATAAACAGCAATGACGATAACATCAGGGTGTTGATCCGGCGGATCTTGATGAGAAGATCCTTGGTCCAGATGCTTTTACAGATCAGAAAGACAAGGATGTTGATTAACCAGACCCACAAAGTACCACCCAATGTACCGGTGAATTCATACCATTGAATCCATTCAGGTTTCGTTGCAAAGACATTACCGAGCGTGAGCCAGGGCCAGGAGATTTCCCAATTGAGGTGAAGGTATTCAAACGCGATCCAGTAGATCACCAGTGACAGATATCCCCAGAATGAACCGAATTGTCTTTTTGTGATATAAAACAATTGCCAGACGATGGCCATGAAGAAACTGTTCAGTGCAAGTGCAACGATACTCCCCACATCGGTAGAGTTCCAGATCCACCAAGTCGTCAAGCTGTTCCAGATCATCATACTCAGAAAAAAATTTCCGAACATACGGATCCCGGAGCGCCGAACTTTACCGGTCGCTACAAAATAATCCATCCAGAGCAAGGGAGTAAATGCAAAAAATATCAGCGGTGTAAATCCCCGTTCAGGCCATGCCATCCATGCCAGAATTCCACTCGCGACAGAGCAGATCAGAATGAAGACGGATGGGCGGATTTTATTCATAAATCATTGCAAGATCATTAAAAAATTAGAATTAGAAAATTGAAAATGATCAATGGATACCAAATCAACACAGGTTGCTGAAAAAATGAATGTAAACGAGCGCTGATTGAGTTTTACCGGCCGTTTCATTCAGTCGGCGGAAGTAAGAGCGGCACAGCGGAACTCAATGTATTTGAACACAAGATTTAAAATGCAAAGAAATATACCGTTAAGGTTTTTTGAAATATTCACTTGTCGGTACATCCGTTTTTCAGTTGCCATTGCAGGTTTTGTCCCGGTGAACTTCTTCTTTTCAGGTATGTGGAGAATTCACATTCAGAAGTTCGCTATTCAGCTTCCTTCAACCGGCTTTTTAATGATGTATGCAGTATTGGCCTGTGCGAGCGGTGTGACAACAATATCGTTGAGTACTACATGCCTTGGGCGCGTTGCCGCAAAAAAAGCAATGTCCGCAATATCTTCAGCTTTCAACGGCTCGTATCCGTCGTACACTTTTTTCGCTCTTTCAGGGTCGCCTTTGTACCGGACCAGGGAGAATTCGGTTTCTGCAGCACCCGGATCAATCGAAGTTACTTTGATCCCGTGCTCCAATAAATCGATACGCATACTTTTCGTAAGTGCATCTACGGCAAATTTTGTTGCACAGTATACATTTCCTTTTTGGTAGGCCTCTTTTCCTGCAATTGAACTGATGTTTATTATATGTCCGTATTTCTGACTCACCATCCAGGGCATGATTGCCCTGGAAACATACAGCAGCCCTTTCAGGTTGGTATCAATCATCAATTCCCAGTCATCAATCTGGCCGTCCTGAATCAGTGACAGTCCGGCGGCCAATCCGGCATTGTTTACCAATACGTCGATTTTTTTCCAGTCGTGGGGGATGCTGTTGATGGATTGTTCTACTGCATTTCTGTCACTGACATCGAAAGGCAGCGAGAGAACACTGGTCCCAAATTGTTCTTTCAGGGTTTGTTCGATGGTCCTGAGACGATCTTCCCTTCTTCCGTTCAGGATGACATTGTAACCGTGTTCTGCAAATTTGAATGCGATTGCTTTTCCAAACCCGGCAGTGGCGCCGGTGATAAAAATAATTTTTTTCATGCGTTCTTCTTGAAGCTTGATGAATGAGATGTAAATTCCGGAGATTACAGGACTTTGGCAGTGTTCAATTTGCTGTTCTTATAGCTAAAGGTAAAGTAGATAATGAGACCTGCGACCAGCCAGATACCAAATCCCAGCCAGTTGGTGACGCCCATTTCGCTCATCATGTACAAACAGCAAACCAATCCCAACAGTGGAATAAGCGAAAGGTTTTTCCTGAATGCCCAGTACGTTAGCCAAAGACAAGTGAGAATAAAGATCCACGTGGGTATTTTGTGTTTAAAAACGTTCCATCCGGATTCAAATTTTTTAGTTTCTGGAATTCGCAGATTTTTAATTGTGCCTGCATAAGCGCCTGCGTCAAGTTTATCCAGGTAAGCTTCGAGGTCGCCGTTGGACAACTTGTACCCTTCCGGATCAGCGAGGCTGACCTCGTAGCGTACATAATCCGCTTCTCCTTTGCTGAGATGACTGATGAACCTGGTGGCATCGAACATCCGGCTCTCATTGCTGAGGAATCGCTCAGTGTTTTCCCTGTTGTAAGTATAGCTGAGAATACCTGCGAGCAGGACCAGGGCAGGCATTATGTATTTTGAATTCACATACGGCGTTCTGAATTTTCCGCGGGGAGCATCCGGGATGGTTTCCAGTTTTAATACTCCGGCGCAAACCAGCACGAAGGCAAATAATGTTCCAATGCTGCACAGATCCGTAACCATGGTCAGGTTCATGAAGAGCGCAGGAACTGCGACAACAAATCCGGTCACGATTGTTGCATACGATGGTGTTCGGTACCTCGGATGGACGGTGGAAAATTTTTTCGGCAACAACCCGTCCCGGCTCATGCTCATCCAGATCCGCGGCTGGCCCAATTGAAAAACGAGCAATACACTTGCCATGGCTACAATCGCGCTAACTGCAATGATTCCTGAGAACCAGGGCATATCCAGCTTTTGAAAAACAAAAGCAAGCGGATCGCCGACAGCGAGTTCGGAATAATTTACCATGCCCGTCAGGACCAGTGCAATCACAATATACAGTGCAGTACAAATAATCAGTGCCCACATCATGCCGCGTGGAAGATCTCGCTGAGGATTTTTGCATTCTTCTGCAGTCGTACTGATGGCATCAAATCCGATGTATGCAAAGAAGACTGCTGAAACACCTTTGAGTACGCCGCTGATTCCATTGGGTAAAAAAGGATTCCAGTTTTCTGTGTTCACATAAAATGCGCCGACGATGATTACCAGCAATACAATTGCGATTTTAATCAGTACCATGATGTTGCTGGCATTTCTGGATTCACGGATACCGCGGTACACCAGGCGGGTAATCAGGATGATGATCAGCAGTGCAGGAAGGTCTGCCACAAGGTGAAGTCCAAAGAGTTGCGGAGCACCCGTCCAGGCAGTATGAGCCTCCTGCAACGGAGCATCCAGGTTTGCAAATTGTTTTCCGCCTGCAATCAGCGCTTCTGCCTGGTTGAATCCTTTCATAGCCGAAAGAAAATCCATTGTCATCCATGCCGGTATGTGTATTCCCATGTTGTTGAGTAGTCCGGTGAAATAGTCGGACCAGGAAATGGCTACGGTGATATTTCCAATGGCATATTCCATAATCAGCGCCCAGCCTATGGTCCAGGCGATCAGTTCTCCAAAAGCGACATAGCTGTAGGTATAGGCGCTGCCGGAAACTGGAACCATGGATGCAAATTCGGCATAGGCAAATGCCGCAAAGCCGCAGGCAATTGCCGTGAAGAGGAAGAGGAAAATTACTCCGGGTCCGCCGTTAGCACTGGCATTCCCGATGGTGCTGAATATTCCTGCTCCGATAATTGCCGCAATGCCAAATGCAGTAAGATCCCGTACTCCCAGATGTTTTGACAGAGATACATGTTCAAGGGAATCCGCATCCTTCGATGCCTGGGCCATGATATTATCGACAGATTTTTTCCGGAAAAGATCCATAAAATGAAATTTCTTATGTTGGTAAACGTACTAAATATTGGGCAAATATTTTATGCCCTGTTCGCCTCCTCAGGTAAACTACCGGGCCTGGTCAACACTTGTGCAAACAGAAAAACCATGAGCAAAAGTACCGGAGCACGAAAGCGAATAAGTAGGCCGGTAACCGGAACACAGAGGCCGGTCAGAATCAAAAGCCCGGCCGAAAAATAGAAAGTGGTCCAGTTGAATGGGGCATACTCAAGCCTCCGGTGCCTGTAAATGGAAAAGGGTAGTAAGCAAATCAGTATAAGATTTTCCATGAAAAAAGGAATGAGGAATGTATTTCCAAGTTCAGAAATCCGGGGATGTGTCAGTGAAATTAGCAGGGCTTCCGGCACGCTCTGGAGCAGGCTTCTATAACCATATTCCGGTTCCGCCACTTCAATTTTTGTCTCCGGTGCTGCGGCTTTTATAAAGTGAACGAAATTCATTTGTTTCTGGTAGACAATCCAGGAAGGATCGAAATGCGGGTTGATTTTACCGGCGGTCACGAGCAGGGCAATTGTCGCCACGTGAATTCCTGTGAAAGTAAGCCATGTTCGCTTCGTTTTTCTGAAATAACATATAGCCCATGCAATCAAAGACGGAATGAGCAACAGCAAGAGATAAACTTTTGAAAAGACAAATACGGACACGATCAGAATCATAAAAAACAGATTCGGGTATTTTCCCGGATTTTGAAGAAATTGTTGAAATGTGTACAAAAGGCTTCCCATTAAGAAGACAGCAAGGCTCTCTTTTGAAATCACAGATGTCCAGCAGAGTAAACCCGGAAACAGGCACAATCCGGCAGCTGCAATAAAAATTGTTTGCGGCGGAAGAACAGATGAAACGGATTTTAACAACAGTATCATGCCTACAGTTGAGAGAAAGCAAAAGCACACTGCATGCACATACGGATTGCCGACCGAGAAAAAGGAAATCAGAGCATTGAGCCGGATCATGATGCGGTTGTCATTCAACGGCAGGTCCCATGCATACACATACCATCCGCCAAGGGTGTTCAGAAAGGGCTCGGAGGATGCATCGTCCAGGCCGGTCATTACCTGAAGAAAACGGGTGGGTTCCCGAAAGCTAAGGTGAAAAAGTTGCTGACCGGAAGTGAAGTACCCGGTCATGTCTGTAGACCCCGGGGAGTGAAATGCAATGAAGGTAACAACAATTCCGGCAAGTGCTTTCACAAGGAAAAAGACCTGTAACCGGGAATTGGAGATTCCGCGAAAATACATCCATTTCGATTTTCTGATCAGGAAAAGAAATAAGGCAGAATAAGCGAATGGCAGTAGTAAATCAGACATCACTTTGAAGTTAAAGTTTTTCCCGAAATGAACTGCCGTAATCGGGAAATATCCATACAATAAATGATGATAAACAGGAGAAAGGGGATGCCGATGATCCGGTAGCGAACAATTGCTCCAAGTATTGGAGTGATCATACCGATGAGTGTAAAAAGTGAAAATATAAAAAATGCAGAAAGGAGAATGAGTAAATCCTTTTTATTACTGGCGGAAGGGAAAATAATACTGAGTAGGCCGGCGGCGACAATCAACAGATTTTCAAGAGCAGAGAAGAACACTGGAATTGAATCTGCTTCCCAGATGAAAGGACGGAGCAATACTGTGCCGAATGCGCGTGGAATTTGTTTGATGAAAGAGAATGCAGTAAGGGACTCAGTTGGTAATGGAAGCAGGTGGAGAGCTTTTCCGGAAATGGCTATCGCTGCAAAATCTCTTCTTTTTGTTTCCAGTATGGCAAGTAAATCAAAATGCGGTGAAATGTATTTGGAAGAGAATAAAAGGAGTGCGAACAGCAGGTACATCCCTGAGAATATCCAAAATGCGTTTTCTTTTTTTTGCTTACTCAGGAGGTAGGCAAGCAGGCCCGGAAGGAGGAGAAACAGTATGTAGAATTTGTTCAAAAGCAGTCCGGTAATACCCATGGCCATGCCCGCCAGATTTATGAAATTTATTTTTGTGTTCAGGCGGGTGAAGAAGAATAGAGTCAGGCCAACGGAAAACATCAGGATACTGTCTTTTAGCAATCCCGATCCCCAGAAGAGGACAGATGGGAATAGAAAAAGTGCGCAGAATAGAATCTGTTTTTTCTGACCCGGAAATCCGGCAAAAACTTTGTACAGGCAGATCAGGCCGGTAAATGAAAAGAGATTGAGCAATACTACATGCACGTAATAATTTCCCAGCGATATAAACTGGAAAAACACATTGATACGGATAATGCTCCGGTTGTCATTAAAAAACAGTTCCCTGTTGTTCCAAGCGGTCATGTGGACATAATACTTTTGCTCCAGGTCCGTGGAATTGGAATGGTAACCGCTCAGCATCCGGAGGAAATCCCCCGGGCTATCCCGGAGAGCATTAAAGATGATCCGGCTGTCGTCAAAGAACTTAAAAGTATCCGCCGTGCTCCGGTCGGTATAGTAGTGGGAATAAATTATACCCAACCCAATTCCTGCCAGCACTTTAAGAAGGAAAACACACTGTATCCAAGGGATGGGAACAGCCGGCAGCCTGAAGAAAGGAATTCGTGGCAGCAATGCCAGGATTAAAAATGTATAACCTGTTACCAGGATCCATTGCATAAGTAGAACTGTTCATGCCTGTTGATCACTTTCAAATCAAGTTTTCAACAAGCTGTGAAATTCACAAGTCTTCAAAAATACTGAAATAAATTATCGCTATTTTTGCAACTCGAAAATCGTTCATTTTTATTTCCCGATACATGTCAGACGTTATGGAACAAGCGGTTACGGTAGAAACCGCCAAAGAATTAGGATTACTTCCTGAAGAATTTCAAAAAATCAAAGAATACCTCGGAAGGACGCCGAATTTCACTGAGCTGAGCATCTACAGTGTGATGTGGAGTGAACACTGTTCTTACAAAAACTCTATTGTCTGGTTAAAAACCCTACCCAAGGACGGTCCGCACATGCTTGTGGCCGCCGGAGAAGAAAATGCCGGTCTGGTTGGAATCGGCGATGGACTGGCGTGTGCTTTTAAAATTGAATCCCACAATCATCCGTCTGCAATTGAGCCATACCAGGGTGCTGCTACGGGTGTTGGTGGTATCAACCGCGATATTTTTACCATGGGTGCCCGTCCAATTGCGCAACTGAATTCGCTCCGCTTTGGAAATCCCAACCTGGAAAAAACAAAATGGCTTGTTCGTGGTGTTGTCAAAGGAATCGGCGATTACGGCAATGCGTTTGGCGTCCCCACTGTTGGCGGAGAAGTTTTCTTTGACGATTGTTACAATGTAAATCCACTGGTGAATGCAATGTCTGCCGGAATTGTAAAGGTTGGAAAAACAATTTCTGCGACATCCTATGGATTGGGCAATCCGGTTTTCATTGTTGGTTCTGCTACAGGTAAGGATGGCATCCACGGAGCAACTTTTGCATCGGGCGATCTGCATGAGGATTCTGCAGACGATCTTCCTTCGGTCCAGGTAGGTGATCCGTTTACAGAAAAATTATTGCTGGAAGCATCCCTCGAACTCATTGAAACCGGTGCCGTTGTAGGTATGCAGGACATGGGTGCTGCCGGAA
>DAORHY010000053.1:0-15098 GCA_035438225.1 Bacteroidia bacterium | reverse complement strand
TGTTGGTTGTTGGTGAGAAAAATTTACACTTTTTGATCCGATTTTTCAAGATATTTAATAAAACCTTTTAGTAGTCTTTTACATCGATGACAATCTGAAAGCAATTCATTCACTTCTTCATTTGTCAGATAATTGAAATCAAGAGACAGATACAATGCTGTTTCCAATTCGTTCAGTGATCCGTTTGAAATGTGCATGAAATGAAGCACATCTTTTTTGTGATATCTGCCACAACCTTCAGCAATGTTGAGAATGATTGAAACAGCACATCTTCTTGTCTGAGAAGTCAATCCAAATATTTCTTCTTTAGGGAATTTTCTGGTCCCTTCGTAAACCTTTTTTATCAGTTTACGTGTATGAATCCAAACATCAAGGTCTGTGTACGAAAGCATAACGTTTATTTAGCCGACAAGGAATCCAAAAATTGACAGACTTTCAACTCCATAAATTGAAGATTTTTAACTAAATTTTAACATTCTGCAGGTTATCCCGCTCAAACTTCCAACAACCAAAAACCAACAACCAGCAGCTTCCCGGAAGCCAATATCCGTGAACGTCTGACGTTACTTTACTATCTTTGTAAATATCGATTTCTACAGATGCAAGATAACTATCAGGTCCTGATCCATAAGCTGGACGCTTTCATCCGGAAGTACTACAAAAACCAGTTGATACGTGGGGCGATCTATGCATTTACCCTGAGTCTCGCTTTTTACCTGCTGATCACCTCACTGGAATATTTCGGACATTTCAATACTACTCTCCGTACTGTTTTCTTTTATTCATTCATCGCCGGAATTCTTTTCATCCTCGGCCGCTTTGTGATCCTGCCGCTGATGCACCTGTACCGTATCGGTAAATTAATTTCTCACGAACAGGCTGCTGAAATTATCGGAAAGCATTTTACCAATGTAGAAGACAAATTATTGAATGTGCTTCAACTGAAGAAACAGGCTGACGAGGGACGAGGGACGGGGGACGGGGGACGGATTGGGGCCAATGCTATTCATACCGATCTGATCGAAGCGAGTATCAATCAAAAAGCGGAAGAGCTGAAACCTGTTCCTTTTGTCAGCGCAATCAATATCGGTGAGAACAAACGCTACGTGCGTTACGCGCTTATTCCGCTCTTCGCTTTGGTTGTGATTTTATTTACCTCACCATCACTCATCAAAGACAGTACACGTCGTTTGATCGAACACGGTACTTATTTTGAAAAACCGGCTCCATTTATTTTCGAAGTACTCAACAAAGATCTGAAAACAATTCAGCAACAGGATTTCCAGGTCGATATCCGTGTGAATGGGAAAGAAGTTCCTGCGGAAGCGTTTATCGAAATCGGAGATAACCAGTTTAAACTCGACAAAGAAAACCTGAGCACCTACCACTATACATTCCGGAACATTCAGAAAACCGAAAAATTTCGATTGTTCGCGAGCGGCTTCTATTCTCCTGAATTCACGCTGGAAGCGTTGCCCAATCCCGTACTCATGAACTTTCAGGTGGGCCTCACCTATCCTGCCTATCTTCACAAAGCTGATGAAACAATTGAAAATACCGGCGACCTTGTGATCCCTGCAGGAACAAAAGTGAACTGGACGTTCACTACACAAAACACGGAAACCATACGTATGGCTTTTCAGGATACCGCGCTTTCACTGAAACGCATTGGAGAAAATGCATTTGGGTATACCGGTAAATTTTTCCGAAACGATGGCTATACTGTTACGACAAGCAATCAGTTTCTGAGCAATAAGGATTCCATGCGTTTCGGCATTTCTGTGATTCCGGATTTGTACCCGGGGATTACGGTTGAACAACAAAAAGATTCTTTCTCTACGAAACGCTCTTACTTTAAAGGTCTCATCAAGGACGATTATGGATTTACCCGTTTGTCGTTCAATTATCGTTTTCTGAAAACTACTGATTCCAGTGCTAACCGGAACAAATCTTTTTCGGAAAATATTCCTTTCAACAGGAACAATACGTCAGATCAGTTTTTCTATTACTGGGATCTTTCAACAATTAACATTGAAGCGGGTGATGAACTGGAATATTATTTTGAAGTAGCAGATAACGACGGACTGACAGGACCGAAAACCACGCGATCACAAACCCAGGTTTTCAAAGCTCCTTCCCTGAAAGAAATTGATGAGAACACTGAAAAAAATAATGAGTCGATAAAAACCGACCTGAAAGAAAGTATTGCCCTTGCCAAGTCATTGCAGAAAGACCTGAATGAATTGACAAAAAAACTGCTGGACAAAAAAGAAATGACCTGGGAAGAAAAGAAAAAAGCAGAAGAATTACTCAAAAAGCAACAGGAACTGGAGAAAAAGCTCGCTGAGCTCCGCGCTAAAAACGAGAAGAAAAACAAGGAAGAAAAGGAATACAAAAAAATGAATGAGGACATTCTGCAAAAGCAAGATCAATTGCAGGCGCTCATGGACAAATTGATGACTCCTGAATTGCAAAAACTGATGGATGAACTCCAAAAGCTGATGGAGAATGTGAACAAGGAACAGATGCAGGAGCAACTCGGCCAGATGAAACTCGATAACAAGGACCTGCAAAAAGAACTGGAACGCACCATCGAGCTTTTTAAGAAAATGGAATTCGAACAAAAACTGGAAGAGAACATTGATAAACTGAACGAACTCGCAAAAAAACAAGATGATCTCTCCAAACAATCAGAAGACAAAAATGCTGACAGCAAAGACCTCAAAGACAAACAGGATGCGCTGAACAAAGATTTCGAAGACTTCCGCAAGGACATGGATGAGCTTGCAAAGAAAAACGAGGCCCTGCAGGAAAAACAGGACATGCCGGATACAGACCAGAAAGAACAGGACATCCAGAGTGAAATGCAGAACAGTTCAGAATCTCTCGGTGAAAAGAAAAACAGCAAGGCTTCCAAGTCACAAAAAAGTTCTGCAAAGAAAATGGACGAGATGGCTCAGCAGATGAGCAAAATGAAACAGCAGATGGAGCAGGAGCAGGCTGAAGAAGACATGCAGGCCCTTCGTGCTTTGCTCGAAAATTTACTCCGCCTTTCGTTCGACCAGGAAAAACTGATGCAGGACCTGAAGACGATGGACATCAACAATCCTCAGTATTTAAAAATGAGTCAACAGCAACGCAAGCTGAAAGACGATGCAAAAATGATTGAAGATTCACTGTTCGCATTAAGCAAACGGGTGATCCAGATTCAAAGCAAGGTGAACCAGGAAATTAGTGCCATCAACCAAAACATGGAAGAAGCACTCGGAAACCTGGAGGACCGTTACGTTCCGCAAGCCCGTAGCCGCCAGCAATTTGTGATGACTGCCGTGAATAACCTGACCCTGATGCTCAGTGAAGCCCTGAAACAAATGCAGCAACAGCAGGCCAGCGCACAACCTTCAGCTTCCTGCAAAAAACCGGGCAACAAAAACCCTTCCTTGTCAGAACTCCGAAAAATGCAGGAGGAACTGAATAAGAATATGCAAAAGGCCAAAGAACAAATGAAAAAGGAAGGCAATAAGCCCGGAAAAGCCGGCAAGCAGGGCCAAAGTATGAGCGAACAACTTGCCAAAATGGCCGCCGAACAGGAATACATCCGCAATGAATTGCAACGGCTTAATCTTGAGGAAAATAAGGATGGGAAAAACTCCCTTGGCAACCTTCAGGATATCGCCAACCGAATGGAAGAAACGGAAAAAGATATCGTCAACCGGATGATTTCAGAGGAAACGTTCAAACGCCAGCAGGACATCCTGACCCGCCTCCTGGAAAGCGAGAAAGCCGAACGTGAACGAGACCAGGACGAGCAGCGGAAATCTGAGGAAGCAAAAAATTTACAGCATCGTAACCCTTCCGAATTTGATGAGTATAAAAGATTAAAGTTAAAAGAAATGGAATTATTGCGGACGGTTCCCCCTTCCCTCAATTCCTACTACAAGCAGAAGGTCAACGATTATTTCCAATCCCTTGAAAAATAGTTCACTAGATATGTCCGTGGACGGAGAAAGCCAGACTTTGAAACTACAATCAAACCCCGAAAGTATATCTGTCGTCGAACGGATGATTGATGATGTACGCAGCAAATACAATGTCAGCGAGGACATGTTTGGTAATATGCTGGTGGCCGTTACAGAAGCGGTGACCAATGCTATTTATCACGGCAACAAATCGGATCCTCATAAAAACATCAGTGTTTCTTTCGCGCACAATCACAATGCAATTACTGTGACTATCGCTGACGAAGGTCCGGGTTTCGATTATTACAATCTCCCCGATCCTACCGCGCCTGAAAATCTTGAAAAAGAATGTGGCCGCGGAATTTTTCTGATGAAGCATCTTACCGATCAGCTCATCTTCTCAGAAAACGGTCGCGTGGTTGAGATGAATTTTAAATTGGGAAATAATTAAGTCCAAATACGTTTTGGTTAGACGGAAAGAGGGAGACGGAAGTCTTACCTCTTTTTTTTTGTGAAGAGTGAAGAGTGAAGAGTGAAGAGTGAAGAGTGAAGAGTCTTTGATGGAACTTATTTCGTCATTTTTCGGTGAACAATTATTCCTGCACGTATTCCCTGATAAGGAAAATCATTCAGGCCCCATTGATACCAGAGCTTCCAGTCGACAGATTTGTTTTTGTATTTGAAAACAGCACGATAAATCATCGGCTTGTCTCCGATATTCAGATAACCGGAATATCCCCCGAATTGCTGCGAGATTGAAATCTTTTTTGAATTGAAATCCAGTCCGGCTCCATACAACAAAGCGTCGTTTTGCAAATGCTGGATGTCGTAGGTTTGATAGGAATAGAAACCGCCCATCACATAAGGACGGAGCGTGAATTCCTTTTCTTTATTCAGAAAAATATTTTTCCCAAAAGACAGATCCATAAAATATCCGGCAGCATCAGTATAGCGGGCATCTCGGAGGCGTGTTCCGGATGCGGAGCGGAAGGCAAGTTCAAGACTGATGTCCGGCCATTTCTCTTTGCCACTGAGAATTGCAATGTGTGTGGAGAAATAAATATCTCCACCGGCGCTCCCTTTCCCGCTCCGGGTACGGGCTGCACGCACATCACGGGTAGCAGTATCCATTTCGAAAGTTTCGATCGGTACAACATAGAGTTCCAGGCCTACTTTGTCTTCATGCAATGGTATATATACTCGTGAAAAAAGATCTTTTGTTTTATCGCCGGTGCTGAACTGATATCCTGCCAATTGTTCCACCTGGATTTCATCGGATAATTTTGCATTCTGAATATCCGGAACAGGCAATGCATTCGGGCCCATGAAAGAGGGAGAAATGGTCATGTACTGTTCCCAGCTGGTATGTCCGTCCCAGTGATGAATAGTATTCCACCAGCTGAAATCCTCACCGGTTTGCGCTGTTGCGCACACTGAGAAGAAAAGCAAGAGAAAGGAATTACAGATTTTCCGCATGCAATGGAATCTTTTTTTCAAATGTACAAAGCTCCGCGAGATATCATTTGCTATTTTCGTGACATAATGGAAAGAAAATGAACATACATTTTTTCAAAGAGGAAGTAAAATTCCGTCTCCTGCATCAGGACGGGCTTCGGAAATGGATCATCAAGGCGATTCGTTCGGAAGGATATAAACTGGAGAATTTAAACTTCATTTTTTGCAGCGATAAAAAGCTGTTGCAGATGAATAAGGATTATCTGAAACACAATTATTATACTGATATCATCACCTTCGACAATTCTTCAGAGAAGAAAACTGTGGAAGGAGATATTTTTATCAGTGTCGAAACAGTGCTGACGAATTCAAAAAGATTCAAAACTACTTTTCAGGATGAATTGCATCGGGTGATGATTCATGGTGTGCTTCATTTGCTGGGCTATTCCGACAAGAATCCCAAATCACAGGCAATCATGCACAAGCTGGAAGACAAGTGGCTTGATAAGCGGGGCTAGACATTTTTTGCCATCGTTTTTCTCATCATTCATTTGTACTTGATGAGACATTTTGTGAAAAGATTTAAATAGGTGGTTTTATTGCCACGAATGCACGAATTTTTTTATTGCGAATTACGTAGCAGGCCAACCCCGGTCGAAGCGAGGGACGAGCAGAGAACGGGCGGGGCGAGATTAAATGGAACAAGAGTGTCGTTCCAAAATTTTTTTTATAAAAAAGTTTAGAAGTGATTCCACAAAACTGCGCCAATGAAAATCCAGAGTATCAGCTCAGCAAGCCACATTCTCTTTTTTGCAGACACAAAATAATACGCATAAAACATGGCAATGGGGATGGCCAATGCAACAAAATGAATCCAGGCGATGCCGGGAATTAACAACAGGGATGCTCCATTGATCAGCAGGAAGAAAAAAACAATTTGCTGATAGGTCCGTGTGCGGATAATATTTTTATAATAATTATTCCTGAGCCGGATGAGTGAAAGCAACAGCAAGGTTCCCATTACTACCAGCAATACTTCTTCCGCCGGAGTAAATGCAATGTTCAGTTGTGGCCAGAGGTTCTGGAATTTCCCAATGTAATCCTTCCAGAACTGTATCAGCCCGTTATTCCAGAAGAAATAGACACTGATGAAAAAATAGGGAAGAAAAAAAGCAATCAGCATCACAAACCATTCTCTCCAGCTGAAAGGCCTCAACAGACTCACGGCCAACAGGAGCAACAGATAAACCGGCAGGGCGGGCAGATAGATCAACGCGGCAATTGCAAGAAGGAAGCCGCTGTCGAACAAAACTTTTACCGGAGAATCATTCTTAAACAATGAAAATATTTTATCGAAGACTCTCAGGAATATCAGGTTCACAATATGCACCGGATGGAGCTCCAGCAGGGTCGAAGATGCCGAAACCACAAGTACAAAACAGAGCGAAGGCAGATAGGAATTCTTGTACAGGCCCTCATGACGGTTCAGCAACAGGTTCAGGTAAATTGCCTCCAGGCTGATCAATCCTGCAATAAGAAGATAGCGGATGAAAGGCGGAAAGGCCCCGAAGAACCCGGCAAGGAGACTCCACAAAGGCATTGCAGTTTCATCGTTCAGCACGGTGATATTGAGCGCCTTTTGTCCCCATAAAATCAAGACGATGAAGGGGATAACAATCAGGGCTGCCGGCTGGGGCGATTTGAAAAAGCGAATCATTGACGCTAAAAGTAGAGAATTTTAAGTGTTGAAAATCCGGATTTCCTTCTATATTTGCCCCAGAAATCAACACATCACATGGACGGATTCTGGTACTTCCTCGGCGACTTCTTTAACGGCATCTTTAAAGCAGTCCCATTTATGGGCTTGTGGTTTAACAAGTTCCTGATTGTCATTGGCTTCATCGCTTTTTTCGCATGGCTGAATTACATGCGTCAAAACAAAGAAGTAGAGAAGTTCGACTAAAAATCTTCAGGTCAAGCCTGTAAAAATCCTGCCTCTTTATTGGGGTGGGATTTTTTATTTGATAGTAGTTATTAGGTTATTAAGTTATTTGTGGTCCTTCAAATGAGTGTGGAATTATAAAAGCATAAAGTTTTATAAATAGAGGTTATTAATTTAGCGAGACATTAATTAGAACAGGCACAAATAACTTAATAACCTAATAACTCAATAACCTATAACTAAGATGTTGGTCACCAATTAAAACTCCGTCGGCATTAGAATGCCCACACTACCTTAATCCGAAATCAAATCCATTCCAATATCTTTTCTGTTGTAAGCTCCGTCAAAAGAAATCTTCGAAAGATTTTTATAGGATTTTTCCCTTGCTTCGGAAATGTTTTCGCCAAAAGAAGTAATGGCAAGCACTCTTCCTCCTGCGGAAATGATGTCGTGATCTTTCTTCACCGTACCTGCATGAAAAACCAGGCTGTCCTGAACATTTTCGATTCCTTGAATGATTTTCCCTTTTTGATAATCTCCGGGATAACCTCCACTTACCATCATCACCGTAACTGCAGTACGTGGATCAATTTTCAAATCGATAGTTGAGAGCTTTCCTTTTCCGGTTGCAAAAAACAATTCCACAAGGTCCGTTTGAATGCGTGGAAGGACAACTTCAGTTTCCGGATCACCCAGGCGAACATTGTATTCAATAACAAAAGGGTCACCGTTCACATTCATGAGTCCGATAAAAAGAAATCCTTTGTAGTCGATGCCCTCTGCAATCAGACCATTCACAGTTGGAATTACAATTCGTTCCTCGACATTTTTAAGAAACTTTTCATCCGCAAAAGGAACCGGTGACACGGCGCCCATTCCGCCGGTATTTAAACCTGTATCTCCATCTCCAATGCGCTTGTAATCTTTGGCAGAAGGGAGCAATTTATACGATTTTCCATCTGTCAATACAAATACGGAAAGTTCAATCCCTTTCAGAAACTCCTCAATAACAACTTTTGAACCGGCTACACCAAACCTGGATTGCACAAGCATCTCGTCCAGTTCCTTATCCGCCTCTTCCAGTGTGGAAGGGATCACAACGCCCTTTCCGGCAGCAAGGCCGTCAGCTTTCAATACATAAGGAGGAGAAAGGGTCCGCAGGTATTTTTTCGCCTGAGAAATTTGCGTCTTGTCAAATGTCTGGTATGCCGCAGTGGGAATACCGTGCCGCTTCATGAATGCTTTTGCAAAGTCTTTACTCCCTTCCAGCGCTGCACCGGCCTGTACCGGTCCGATCACCGGGATTTTATGCAAGATGGGATCCGCGAGAAAAAAATCATGCACACCCTTTACCAGTGGTTCTTCCGGTCCAACCACCACCAGGTGAATGTCTTCTTCCATCACCAACTTCCGGATACCGGCAAAATCAGAAATATCAATTGCAACATTCACACCGCACTCTGCAGTTCCTGCATTGCCAGGGGCAATAAAGAGATGGTCGCAATGTTTGCTTTGCTTTATTTGCCATGCCAGTGCATGTTCACGGCCACCGGAACCAAGGAGAAGGATATTCATATTTCTTGTATTGCAAAAACCAATTCAGCCTGTACGCGCTACCTGTTTTTTCAGCGCAGGACTTCAAAAATAGATATAAAAAGTGCAGTTCTGCTATATCCTGCATCCTTCGTCAACACATAAAAAAACCTGCTGATGAACAGCAGGTTATGGGCATCGGAAAAAATTTTCTTAATGTATGAACCGGAAACTCAGCGCCACCAGGAGGACTACGCCGAACAAAGTCCAGGCAAAGCGCCGGTTTTGCTTTTTCACAGTCTTGCGGAGTGACTTCACTTCCTTGCGTATCGACAAAACACCATTCAGGTTGGTCATCACTTTATCCAGGTTGTCAAAAGCCATATCGTCTTTCAGTACATAATCATAGGCTACATATTCAAGTGTGCTGACGGCATTGCAGATGTATTCCTGTCCGCTAAACATGATCACATGAATCTCCGGATTGAGCGTTTTGATTTCCCGTAACACATCAAGGCCGGTTGTATCATCAAACTGAAAATCGAGGATCACCAGGTAAGGTTCTTTTTCAAGGCTGTCAAGAAAATCCTGTGGTTCGTGAAACGTCCTTGCATTAGTATATCCGTTCATTTCGAGTTCGTACTCAACCCGAGAGGCGAAATGCCGGTCATCATCGACGATTACAATTGAATTGGCTTTGTTGGACATACCCCTAATTTTTCGAGGGCCTGCTTGCCAAATCCGTTCCTTCAACAACAAATGACGTTTTACACAAATAATTGCATTTTATTATAAAATTTTTTCCTGATTGGGGAAGATATTCCGGGGGTGGGACGCGTAAAAACAAGTAGCAAATCCCGGGAAACAGAACCGATTCGATTAAATTAAGGGCAATTATCACCCTCCTTTCATCCAAAAATAATATTCAAAGGATTTGGTCATCCCCTCATTAGATAGCTGACCACTATTCTGCACTTCCTGCTTTCTGCTTTTCCGTCCATTGTGCCTCACGATTCTCAGAATCTGTGTTAAGGACTTTTCTGACTTCCATCATAGTTTTTATACGTGTCAATGATAACCTTTGATCTGTTGATTTTCAGGGAACATCAATGCTTCCACTGCTTCGGTTTCATTCCAATTCCTGATATCGATACGAACACTAATGAATATAAATTTGATATTTCATTCAGGCGAATCCGGTTGAAATTAGTTCCGGTTTCTTAAAGCACACAATTCGATCCAAACGGAAAAATAAAAGCAGGAGTTAACTATTCTGAGATGAAAAAGCCCTTGTTTGTTAAATATGTTCTTCCTTTTTTTCAATGGTATGCTTTAATGATCTTACTTGCCATAGCCATTGATTATTTACTTCATCGCCTGAATCTTGTTTACATCGGGCGCTATTTGGGAACCATTGGAACATTTGTCATCATTCTTTCTTTCGTCTATTCTTTACGCAAACGAAAAATAATCGAGTACGGTTCTCCGAAGCAACTTCTGGCATTGCATGAATATCTTGCCTGGATAGGCTCCATCCTGCTCCTGGTTCATGCAGGCATTCATTTCAATGCACTACTTCCATGGCTGGCTATTTTCATGTTGCTGATTGCTGTTGCCAGCGGACTGGTTGGAAAATTCCTTTTGAAACAGGCAAACGAAACACTGAAAGAAAGAAAACAGACATTGATCAAATCTGGCTTCAGTAAAGAAGAGGCCGATAAAAAATTGTTTTTTGATTCCATTACGGTGGACCTGATGAAAAAATGGAGGGTTGTTCATTTACCCATAACCTTATTGTCGGGACTGCTTGCTTTGATGCACATCATCACCATTTTCATGTTTAGCAAATGAAAAAATTAATTGTCTGGGGAATAATTCTGATTTGCATTGTACTCATGGTTCAATGTCCCCATGCAATGTTAAACCCGGGAGAACTGATAGAAGGGCATCAGAAATTAAATGAAAAATGCCTTGACTGCCACAACCCCTTCCATGGAATCGACAATACCAAATGCATTTCCTGTCACAAATTATCGGACATCGGGAAAGACACCACTAATTTAAGTGACACCAACAATACAACGGAGAAAATCCTGTTCCATCAGAACCTTTCAAATGAAAAATGCACTTCCTGTCATACCGATCACAAAGGAATAAAGCCGGATGTGCCTGTCAGCAGTTTTACGCATGAGTTGTTGTCAGCAGCCGTGATCAACAAATGCTATAGTTGCCATAACCAGACCCGGGATAGTCTTCACAAACAACTGACAACTGACTGCAGCAAGTGTCACACTACCAATGGCTGGAAATCTGCGGTGGTGTTCAATCACGACCTGATACTTGGAACGGGTAAGAATAACTGCAGTTCCTGCCATCCAATTCCACGAGACTCCTATCATCACACACTAAAAGAAAACTGCGACAAATGCCACTCCACAAACAAGTGGGTACCGTCCACTTTTGATCATTCGGCCTATTTCCGGCTTGACAAGGATCATAATGTAAAATGCAATGTATGCCACACGAATAATGATTATAGCAACTATACCTGCTATGGGTGTCATGAACATTCGCCTGCCAAAATCAGAAGTGAACATATAAAAGAGGGCATTTCCAACTTCAGCGATTGCACCTCCTGCCACAAAAGCAGCGATGAACACGATATCCGGATGAACAGGGGTTCCGGGCAGGAATTAAATCAAAAAGAAGTAAAAGAGGTAAAGGATTACATCAAACCGAAAAACAAAGACGGGAAGAAAGAACACAAAGGGGAAGATGGCGAGGATCGGGAATAAATCAAGCTGACAACAGACGGCAGATTGTCGTTCCGTATTGAAGATTACACAGCAATTTCCATTTTTGCCTGTTCAGCGCGGAGATCCTCTTCACAGCGGTCGTATAATTTATAGGCATCACAAAGCCAGTCTTCTACTTTATCAAGGTGCTGTTTTTTATCGATGGAATTTTCAATACGGATCAGCAGGTTCTTGAGATGTTTCATTCCCATTGAATCTACCGTAGGTTTTATCTTATGAATGTTCTTCCGCACTTTCTCCATCTCACCGTTTTTATGACTGCGCTTGATTTGCTCGATTAATGGTTGAGAAGTTTCGAAAAACATGTTAATCATGTTCATTACAAAGACACGGTTGCCCCTTGACATCTTTTTAAGGAACGTCAGGTCAACGAGGGATTCGGTATCGGAAAGGTCCAGCTTTCCTTTATCCAATTTTGTGCTTTTATCCGATTGTTGAAGTTTTACTCCCCTGCGATTGTAGAGCAGGTTGGCTACTTTGTTGTACAATTGCTGGGGGTCAAACGGTTTGGCGATGTAATCGTCCATTCCGGCTTCGATACATTTCTCCTGATCTCCCTTGATTGCATTGGCTGTCATGGCAATAATCGGAATACCGCTGAGGGGTTCCGGAAGATTTGCCCGGATAAATTTAGTCGCACTGATTCCGCTCATGATTGGCATCTGAACATCCATCAGCACAATATCATACTGCTTTTCCGTCAGCATGTCAATTGCGATCTTACCGTTTCTGGCCACATCAATTTCAAATCCCCACTCCGTCATCAGCGAGGTGGCGTACATCTGGTTGTATTCATGGTCTTCCGCAAGCAACACCCGCACGGCATCCGATTTAAGATGGCGAATCTCCACATTTTTCTCTTCGTACAAATCAAGATTTGTCCCGCGTTCAAAGCTCAGTTCAAAAGTGAACGAAGTTCCCATATTCACACGGCTTTGTACTTCAATTTTTCCACCTTGTATTTCAACGAGTTTTTTACTGATGGACAACCCGAGGCCGGTGCCGCCGTATTTCCGGCTAACTCCAATGTCTGCCTGGGTGAAGCTGTTGAATATTGAAGTCAATTTCTCGTCCGGAATTCCGATACCGGTGTCCATCACACTGATTTGAACACGGATTTGATTGTCCTTGTCTTCAATATTTTTCACCACTACATTAATCCCGCCCTGTTCGGTGAATTTAATCGCATTGCTCACGAGGTTGATAATGATTTGGGACAAACGCACCGGATCGCCCAGCAAAACAGGTTCATCCAGACCTTTAATTTCATAATTGAGCGACAGGGATTTTTCTGCTGCGGTATATAAAAAAGAGTCAAGCGTAGAGGTAATCAGTTTTTTCATCCTGAAACCAACTTTTTCCAACTCCATTTTTCCCGCTTCAATTTTACTGAAATCGAGAATGTCATTGATGATGACCAGGAGATTTTTCGAACTGTTGTGAATTGCTTCCAGGTATTGATTTTGTTTCGGAGTAAGGTCCGTTTTGAGCAAGAGATTGCTCATCCCCAAAATTGCATTCATCGGAGTACGAATCTCATGACTCATATTGGCCAGGAATTGTTCTTTCGCTTTTAAAGACAATTCTGCCGTTTCCTTTGCTTCTTTTAACTGCGACTCCATTTGCAATCTTTGAGTAATATCCCTGTATTGCCAGAGATGTCCGAGGTAAGTCTTTCCCCCGACCAGGATCGGAACAAAATCACGTTCCATAATCCGGCCATCGGTAAATTCTATCTGGTCCTGCAAAACTATTTCCTGTCTGGCAAGGATCTCATCAATTCTGACAACGAATGCTTCCGGGTCTCTGGCCAGGTGCATCCATTGACGGAAAGAATCGGTACAGTCCATTCCCCGGAGGGCAGAAGGATCCGACTGGATATTGAAAAGTTCGCAGAATTTTTCATTCGCCACGACAATCTTGCGGTTTTGATCTTCCACAACAATTCCGGCATTCATATTCTGGATAAGCGTAGTGAGTCGGGAAGCTGCAAGTGTCAGCTTTTGCCGGGCTTCTTTTTGCTCGGTGATATCGATACCATACATGATGATGTTCATCAGTTGACCGGAAGCATTAAAAACTGGGTAATGCCTGCGCAAGTGATAACGGATATTCCCGTCTTCCTGGGCGAATTCTTCTTCGATATCATCTGCACGGTGATTTTGAATTGCATTCCGGATACTAGAGTCTCTTGCTTCAGCAAGCAGGAGGCTTTTTTTCCGATAGTCACAATACTCGTGCATATTCTTACCGATAATCCATTCTCTCACAGCCGGATCTTTCACTGCAGCGGGATTGACAAATACATACCGTTTGTCCGGCCCCATGACAGCGATATCCGCCGGCATCTGGTTCAGGATATTTTCATAAAAATCTTTTAGTGAAATTAATTGCTGCGTAGCTTGATGCTCACGTGTGGAATCGTTCAGGGTTCCCGAAATTCCGACGGGATTTCCGGAACGGCTGAATGTAATTTTCGCGTTGAAGTCCATGTGTAAAACTTCACCCTGTTGATTCAAAAACCGGATCTGAACCTCCTGATCACGACCGTTGGGGTCGTGCAGATTGTGCAGCATCTGAACCACCAATTGCCGGTCTCCCGGGTGGATGAACTCCATGATATTTCTGCCCAGGGAATAATCATTCGTATATCCGAGAAGGTCGGTCCATGCTTTATTAATAAAAGTGAGGGCCTCCGAATCATCCGTTTGAAATACGATCAATTTCATTTGTTCAACCAGAGAGCTGTATTTAAACTGGCTTTCCACAAGGGAAATCCTGTCTTGTTCACGCTGTTGAATTAATTGTTCAACCATCTCTGTCAGCAACTCAACATTTGAATCCTCGATCGAAACATCTTTGCAGGCATAACTGGCGAGCATGCTTGCCGTATTCCTGAGTTTGCGTAAAATATGACGCTGCCGAACCGTCTCTTGTTCGAGAAGCGAATTCGCTTGGGTCATTTCAATTGCATTCTTTTCAAGAATTTTATTTTGATTGAATATATTTCGTTTGTATTCCTCCAGTCTGCTGCTGGTATTCAAAAGCAGGTCCACTACCTGGCTGGCAACTTCACGTGGATCATTGGCAATGGCCTGTATAAAATGATTCGTTAGCAGTTCCTTGGTTTTTGATGCCGGAACATTTTTGTTATCGTTCTCCTGAAGAAGAAACCGAAGAAGAGATTGTTGACTCATAAGATAATGCAGAATGGCTGGATGACTTAATTATTCATTAACGATCCGGGCGCATCGGGGATAAAAGACGAGCAACGGTAAAACAGGATGGTAACTTATGCTGTGAGCTGAAGTTTGTTTTCTTTCAAATACCGGTAAATCGTTGACTTCCCTACTCCCAGTTTTTTCGCTACCAGTACCACATTGTTATCGTATT
>DAORHY010000052.1:0-15134 GCA_035438225.1 Bacteroidia bacterium | reverse complement strand
GGACTCGTGGCTGCAGGACTTTATACAGTCCTGATTACTGACACTAACGGATGTACGGCAGAAACAGCTGTTGAATTGACTCAGCCAGCTCCCCTCATCCTGGATATACAGGGTGAAGGATGGATTTGTATTGGTCAGCAATCGAATCTTACGGCATCTGTTACCGGAGGAAACGGTGGGTATTCATTTCAGTGGAGTGATGGCGGTACAAATTCATCCATTCAGGTTTCTCCATCAGCCACTGAAGATTATACCGTTTCTGTAATGGATGAAAATGGATGTACAACTGCCCCCCGAACGGTGACAGTAAATGTTTATCCGGCATTGCTTGCGACGGCTACCGGTAATGATTCAATTTGTGTGGGACATTCGGCAACGCTGCAGGTGATGCCGTCCGGAGGAAACGGAGGGCCGTATTCTTATTCCTGGAGTACCGGGGCAACAACACAAAGCATACAGGTAAGTCCGCAGGAAAGCCAGAATTATACCGTAACGATCTCGGACGGTTGCGGCACTCCTCCGGGTTCTGTGTTTGTCCCTGTCACTGTGGTGACGGGTCCGCCTGCAGGGTTCATTCCCAATCCTGCAAGAGGATGCGCCCCGCTAACAGTTCAATATCATCAGCAGGGAACAACCCCTGCAGGCACCACTTACATGTGGAATTTTGGGGACGGTACAACAGCAATTACCAGGAACCCTTCACATACATTCACCTCGCCGGGACATTATACTGTCCGCCATATCGTGACCAATGGAATGGGTTGCAGGTCCGAAGAACTGGTCCCTGCAGCAGTGGAAGTGTTTCCGCTTCCGGAAGCAGAATTTTCTTCAACACCCGATAATGCCTCGGTGTTTGAGCCGGAAATTTCATTTCTCGATGAGAGTACTCTTGCTGCACGCTGGGATTGGGATTTCGGGGATGGTAGCGGAACTTCTGCACTGCAATTCCCGACACATGCTTATAGCGACAGCGGAACCTACATTGTGAGGCTGATCACCTCGAGTCCAGACAACTGCCTGGATACAACGTATGGTGAGGTTCGCATCCGCGGAGAATTTGCTATTTTTATTCCTGATGCTTTCACTCCCAATGAGGATGGTGTGAATGATCAGTTCACAGCACTGGGCATTGGCATCAGGGATTTTGAACTGCTCATCTATGATCGCTGGGGATTAAAAATATTTTCAACCAATGACATTAAAAATGGCTGGGATGGCGGCATGGCCGGAAGTTCAATTCCATGCCAGGCAGATGTTTATGTTTACATCATCAAGGTTCACGATATGCATGACAAGCCGCATCAGTTCCTGGGCCATGTAACCCTGGTGCGATAACAGGGTTCGGTTTGCTCAATAGCTATTGGGATTCAAAATCAGCAACACAAATCGAAACACCGCGGCTTTAATTGTCTTGAATCCTTTTTTTAATCCGGTACCTGTTGATTTCAGGTTTTCCCATTAGTTATTCAAGGCTCCATTTGCGATCCAAATTCTGATTTGTGCAATTTCACAATCAGCCATTCTGTTCCCGCCTTTGGGCATCGGAGAAAAACCTGCATCCCTGTTCACGGAGCCATACAAACTTCCGTTGAGAGCAGCACTCTGCACACCTGAATACGTATCCAGGTTGATATTCCCTCCTGCATTCGTACTGTTGTGGCAGCCGGTGCACTGATTCTGCAGCAAGGGTGCAATTACTGCGGAATAGGTGACATTGCTGGTGTCGCAGCTTCCCGCCAAACATTCATTATTCTGAGCACCCTGATTGATCCAAGTCTGAATCATTGCTATTTGTGAAGAACTCAGAGCAGGCGATGGATCTGGCGGCATTCTGTCGCCGGGATCATTGGTTGTAATTGCATCCATCAGATCTCCATCCGTTCTGAATGGACGAATATCTCCGGTACTCATAATATTCTGATAAGTGTCCAGGATAATTCCATCCTTATGACTGGCAGCATTGTGGCATCCGCTCATGGCGCAATTGGAAATGAAAATTGGGAGAATGTCATTTTGAAAATATGCCGTATCCGGATCGCAGGAAGCAGAATTTCCATTGCCGTTTCCATTACCGTTTCCATTGCCATTACCGTTTCCATTCCCATTATTTTCAGGAACAGGAATCGGGTAGACATCCGGATCGTGTTTGCACGAAGCGAGGATAAAAAGAACACTCAGGATAAATGCGATAAACAATCGTGCTGATGATCGCACGTTCGTCATGGCAGGTTGATGGGGAGTTGAATTTTTCATTTTCAGGTTCGGTAATAAGGGTGAAAATAATGCTGAAATGAAGCAGAAAAAAAGGAAAAATGCAGAACGGGAATAAATGACTACCGAATCAGTATTAATCCGGTCTGAAAATTTCCGGGCAGTTGCTTATTAATTCACAAACGGATGTTTACTGCCTGCAACCTGAATGAATTTCCCGGGCACAAAAAACGGGACCGGGCATTTGCCCAACCCCGTTTTGCACGAAAATTTAATCGTGTGGAAATTTTATTGCTTCACTATTTTCATCCGGTAATTTGTTCCATCATCGGGTACTTGTATTTGTAAAAAGTAAATTCCACTGCTTAATGAAGACACTTCAAGTGTATGAAAAGCCGTAGAATTTGTAAGCCGTTCTTCGCTGACTATTTTCGAAAGCTGATCTGTGATGCGGATATAGAGGTCTGAAATTGCCTGCTGATGAAATTCAAGCCTGAGGACATCGTGAAAAGGGTTCGGGAAAACAGTTGCAAAGGTTGAAATGTCCGGAATTTTTATTCCGGCGCAAATGATTGTCAACACTGCAGATGTATCACTTACACAACCCCGGTTGGAAATAACGAGCGAATAATTTCCTGAGCCACTGCAACCAACTGTCGCCTGGCTTCCGGAGGAAATCAATTGTCCGTCCAGCAGCCAGGTGTATTCATAATCCGGATCAGTGACGGAAGAAATAACAGAATCTCCCGCAGCGTTGGTACTCAATACAGGCTGTTGTGGAATTTCGAAAACAGAGATGGAGTGAGCAGGAGAGATGCCGGAATCCGGATCTGCACAGGTTTCAGATGAATGAACGATACATTCTACCTGGAATGTTCCCGGAACGGTTGCCGTGAATGGATAAGAAGCGCCGGTTGCAACTGTCACCCCATCGAGTAACCAGGTATAGAGTGGTGTAACACCGCCATTCATGGAAGTTGCGCTAAACGTGGTTGCAGAACCTGCACACAATGAATCAGAACCATTGTTCAGGATAGCGGCAGCCGGAACAAGAATTGGATTTACCGTGACGGTCGTACTTGCTGAAGCAGTACATCCGATTGCATTCATTGCCGTCACGGAATACACAGTTGTGGTGGACGGGCTGACATTGATAGAAGATTGCGGACTCCCATCTGACCAGAGGTATCCGGGGTAGCCTGATGTTGCACTCAATGTGGTCGATGAGCCATTACAGATAACTGTGTTTCCGGTTATCGAAACAGCCGGGTAATTGAGATTTATAATGACAGGAATGTCATTCGTTTCGGAATTAAAATCATCCGGGCAGGGTGTAAGGTTAGCAATGTTGCCGTCTTGTGCGCGTATTCTCATCGTATAGCCTCCGTTTGCAACAGTGGCCGGGAGTAGAAAGTTAATCGTTGCTGTATCATAGGGGGCAGCAAGCGCCTGTCCCAGTTTTTCTCCCGCATCATCGAAGTCATCGTCGTTGTTAAAATCGATCCAGGCCGCTGTTGTGGAGATTGACTGGTTTGCGGGTGTACATACAGTTTTTATCGTATGCGTGAAGCAATTATCGAACGCATCCACCGGAGCAGCGATGAAATAAACATAGCCAAACGGAGGGTTGGGAAGAGAAAGATTGCTCGAATGATCGACAGATGCATAATCCATCACAAATTGTGGAGAAGCATTTGGGGAGGCAAGTGGAATGCAATAATCAATCATGTACAGGCTGATATCAATCACTTGTCCGTAATCATCGTCGGCGCAGGGTAACAATCCGGAAACTTGCATCGAACAGCGGACGCGCAAACGGCTGTGGATGAAACTGGCGTTTGTTGGAACGGTAAAAGAAATACTGTCCATTGCGTAGCCTGTCGTGTTTATATATTCTCCAAGCTTTTCCCCTGCATCACTAAAGTCTCCATCAGCATTGTAATCAATCCAGGCGGCAAAATGATTTCCTGTTGCTATGCCACTGGTGAGATACAGTTTGTAGTTGTCTCCCCGGCGAAGATTTAAATCGTGGGTAGTTTCAGTCACATCCACATAGGGGTCCGTGATATAGTTTACAAACGATTCACTGAAATTATTGATGTGTACATGGCTGATGTTGTAGTCCCATTGGTAAGTTGTTCCATGGGTCAGGCCCGGAATACAATAGTTTCCTGTAACTTTAATGTCGTCCACATCAATCCAGTAATTGTTTTGTTGAGCTTCCCTTCCACCACTGGAATAAAGATGCAAGCGGATACCCGATCCTGCATAGGATGATAGAGAATATGTTTTTGTCAGGAAGGATGTCGAAGGGATGTGGTTCGTGGAATCAATCGTCTCCAGAAGGATCCAGGGACCATTGTCCACAGAGATTTCTACATTGATGCTGTCGCCGTCACGAAGGACAGATGCTGTACCCGGATAATTATTATCCTGGACAATCCGGTATGAAAACTGAATGGAGTATCCTGTTCCGACCGGACCGATGGATTGTGTCATATAAACTTCATCCCATTGCCCCATCCCATTCATGTTTTTTGTCAAACCGTAATAATTTCCCGTTCCGTGATCCGGATATACATTCCAGTTGTGTGTAAACCACATCGTATTGGATGGGTAAGTATACGGAGTCATTGTTTCGAATCCTTCATAGTAAGTCGATTGAGCGTTGGTTTCTTTTGTGCAGATCAGGATTCCTGAAAAGAGCAGGAAGCAGAAATAAAATGATTTTCGAAAGTCACCCCGGTAAATGCGTGCGAAGAGCTTGTTGGTTTTGATGTTTTTCATGAGCAGGAAATTAATGATGACTAAAAGAGTGAAAGCAAGTGATAAAATTTATTATTTTAAAACAGAATAATAGGAGTAAAGAATTATTTCAATCCGGAGGAAATTCCAAAATGAATCCGGGAAAAATCAGAAGAACGGAAAACATGACTGGTTCACCCAGGCGCATTACAAACTTAATAAAAAACCGGAAAGGACAAAATCTGAACTACGTGCGAAGCCGCTAAGAAGAATAAAATAAATTTCATTCACCTGACAGACCGGGGAAATCGCTGAAAAATGTCTTTTAATTCAAAAACAATTTTCCGGAAAATGAAGGTTTACCTGTTAACCGGAGAGTGTAAATGTAAAGTCCCTCATTCAGGTTCTGGGGATAATTGAGTTTACCGGATACTGTTGCAGTTGAAAAAACGATTTTCCCTGTAAGATCAAGAAGGTCGACCAGGTAAATAGCTGAATCGGATGTACGGAGACGGATATCCTTCGTGGTAGGATCAAAAATTAATTGAGGCTTTATTCCTGTCAGCTCTGTTATACCCGTGGTTTGAGAGACACTCAGGTTCATGTTGTATTGATCAGTCTCCGTGAAACTGTTGCAATTTCCGTTTGTTCCCATGGCTCCGGCCATGAGTTTTGTTTCGAGTGTGTAGCTGCCGGTAGGCAGGGGCCCGAGGTCAATGGTATCGGAAATGTTACAGATATAACTCAGTGGACCCAGGCAGTGGTAAACGAATGCCGTAATGGTGTTCCCGTTGATTGAATGTTGCTCACTGATAAAAGAACATCCTCCGCTTGGAAAAGCGAGGTCAATGATCACTTTAACATGGTCGTTTGGCGTCGGCTGTGAAGGAGTTGCTGAAAGAGTAAGGATGGTTTGCCCGTTTGCAATTGCCATGTTAAAAAATAAAAAGAGAGTAGAGAGATATTTCATTTCAACTTGAATTTTCAGACGAAGCGCGAAAAGTACAAATAATTAATATTGAAAGTGTAATAATTTATTGATGTTCAAAAATTAGATTTGACAAGCTGTTTGTTGGCATGGATATCGAATGTAAATTATTGGAAATGAATAGACAGGGGGAAAATTTAAACTTTAAGAAGTACTTTTTGCAAAATTTATTTTGTCATTTGCTTTGTACAATCCGAATCAGACTTAGGATTTTCCGATGAATTTCATCGAATACTGAACCGGACCGGAAGATTGTAGCGGACGGTAACTGCCTTGCCTTTGTCTTTGCCCGCTTTCCAGGGCGGCATGGAACGGATCAGCCGCAAGGCTTCCTGATCACAATCTTTGCCGATGCCGCGCACAACATAAGGATACAATACTTTCCCTTTTTTACTGATGATAAAGTTAACGTATACCCTCCCCTGAATGCCTTTCGCTTTTGCCGTTGCCGGATAAGTGAGGTTCCTGTTGAAATAATCAATAAGTGCAGATTCTCCTCCGGGAAATGACGGCATTTCTTCCACGACAGTTTTTGCGAGCGATGAATTTTCGCCGGAAGCCCCGGCCTTCACCGGAGATACGAAAAGTGAACGCACACGTGATGCAGGAATGGTGTCATCTTCGAAAACCATGTCTCCATGACAATTTTTTTGCAGCAATAAATAAGTTGCAGTGTCTCCCAGCGCAAGCACAGCGCTCCAGTCCCTGCAAGCGCTCAGTGAATCGTTCAACTTCCAGTTTGTGACGCCACGTTTGAAATAAGCATCGCGGTTAGATTCGTCCTTGTTGATGGCGCCGGTAAAGAAAGTATTGGCTTCTTCGTATTTTTCAGTTTTAATCAACATTAACCCCTGGTCTTCCTGCCCGGTGGTGTTGGATTCTTTTAAAATTGTTGAAATCAGTGAATCGGATTTTTCAACTTTCTGTGCAAATAATCCCGTGGTTGCAAACGGGGCGCAAAAGCAGCAATAAAAGGAGACAATACGTAGCGTTAAACCGTTCATAAGTAGCGTTTGAAAATCTATTCCCATGCAACTTGCAAAACTTCAGTCGGAAATACAAATCAGTTTTAAATGCTGAAAATAATTACTCTTATTTTCAGCATTTTTCGGGATAATTTAAATATTAATGGAAAATTTCAGAGTGGGAATCAAAAAAAAATATACCTTTTTCTCGTAATTCAGTCCTCCCCGAAATTATTAACCAAAAACAAATCAAATGAAAAATTCTACCCTGATTCTGGTCATTAGCATGTTGTTATCGCTGGTGGCCAATGCACAGATGAGCGGTACATATACTATCGGAGGTACTGCTCCCGATTACGCAACCATCCAATCTGCCGTTACATCGCTTCAAACAAACGGTGTGAATGGAGCTGTGACATTTAATATCCGCAGTGGAACCTACACAGGAAAAGTTTCCATGGGAAATGTGAATGGAGCGTCTGCTGTGAACACGATTACTTTTCAATCGGAATCCGGTGACAGCACCGATGTCGTCATCGCGGATTCGTCTTCCGCTTCTTCCTCCAGTAATTTTACCGTATTGGTCAATGGCACGGACTATGTCACTTTCCGCCATCTGACGATTGAACGGATCGGCTCACTGGCCTATGCTTCGGTTTTTTACATCGGCTCCGGTTCCAAATCATTTCAGTTGCGAAACAACATTATCCGCTCGGGGAACACTACTTCCACAGCAATCAACAGCAGTCTTGTCTATGTTCCACTGGGAAATGCGACTGACAGCAATCTTGTTATTGCTTCCAATACATTACAGGGTGGTTCATTCGGAATCAACATGATCGGACAAGGCGCTTCACAGCTGATTCCGGGACTGGAAATTTCCGACAATAATTTTGTAAATAATTATTACCGTTCGATCTATCTATATTATCATGCTGCTCCCCTGATCACCCGGAACACATTCACCATTACCGGTGCCAATACCGGATATGTGTCCATCTATATGAATGTGGTGAACGATGCCATCCGGGTTACCAAAAATAAAATTACGAGTGATAACGGACGGGGAATTTACCAGGTCGGATGTGCAGGTGTCAGCGGCTCGGAAGGACTGATTGCCAATAACTTTATTTCTGTTTCCGGAACCGGAACCGGCGGTGGATTTTATCTCGACGGCAGCAGTTTTCAAAACATCCTGAACAATTCCGTTTTGGTTTTACAATCAGCGGCAAATGCTTCTGCGCTGAGCGTTTATGGCGGCACCACTTCGAATGTGCGCGTCTACAATAATCTTCTCGTCAGCACCGGCGGAGGACTGGCTGTGCTGGTAGACGTCCAGGCATCTGCCGGATTTAATGATATGGATTATAACGACATCGTGGGTGTTTTCGGCGATACGGCGATTACAAGCTGGAGTGGGACAACACAATCGTCACTGGCAAACTGGCAAACTGCTTCCGGGCAGGATATGAATTCCGTTTCTGCTGATCCTCAGTTTATTTCTGCTGCTGATTTACACGTCGGAAGTCCGCTGATCAATAATGCGGGATTGCCTTTTGCAGAAGTAGTGGATGATATCGACGGCGATCTGAGAAATCCAGCCACACCGGATCTGGGCGCAGATGAATTCACACCGCTGGATGCAAACATCGGCTTGCTGGCGTTTGTGGATCCTTCTTCCGGTTCCTGTGGAAACACGACAACAACGGTAGCTGTGCTGATTAAAAACTTCGGACAACTTCCGCAAACCAATATTGATGTTGCAGCTTCGGTTACCGGAGCAGTTACCGCAACACTGACCGAATTGTACACCAATACACTCGGGCCGGGAACTACAGATACAGTGCGTTTCACACAAACCATCGATACGTATACCGGTGGTACTGTAGACATCACCGCATGGTCAGAACTGGTCGGTGAACAGTATTTGCTGAACGATACCATCAGCGGTTCCTTTGACTTCGGTTCTCATCCGAATCCTCCCGTTGTTCAATCTCCCCAGCAGCAATGCAATACAAATGTTCAGATCACCGCCCAGCCTGATTCCGGCGATGCTTTGGCATGGTATGCTGAAGCCAGCGGCGGATCTCCGTTGTTTGTCGGTGATGTATTCAGCCCGGTTGTGTTCGGAGATACCACCTTCTATGTTGAGTCGCGCCAGGGCAGTGGCACATCCGGTTGCCTCCGCATCACAGAGTGTGAACCGGGCGGGACCAATGATTATATCGAAATCCAGAACCTTTCCGGCGGAACTCTGGATGCTACAGGATGGAAAGTATTTCTCAGCGATGATTATACAGACATCAACCTTGTGAATTCTATTTCCTGGGACCTTGGCGTTTTTGCACCGGGGGAAATTCAATACCGCACAGACGGCACAAACGACAATTACTGGGGCAATAATATCTTCTGGAATCCGGGGAGTAGTAGCTGGGCAATCATTATTGACAACAACGGAGCCGTTATCGACTACGTTGTCTGGGATTATGACAGCGCAACGATTCAGTCGATGAATGTGACATTAAACGGTTTCCCGGTCACCATCGGCAGTGAATGGAACGGTGCCGGCATAACTTCCTGCGCTGGTGCAACGACCATGACGCGTATCGGCACAGAGGATCAAAACAGTGCTGCGGACTTTTCCTGTGTCACCGAATCAAAAGGAATCCAGAACACAGGCCTGACTCCCATCCTTCAGAATTGCGGTATCGGCGCTTGCGGAAGTCAGCGTATACCCGTCGACATTACACTTGTCTCCGGCGTAACGACCAGTCTCGGAAACGATACTGTACTGGCACCACCGTTCAGCTATCCCCTTGATGCGGGTGCAGGTTTTACCGCCTACCTCTGGAGTGACGGCAGCACGGCACAGACGCTGGTGGTTGCTGCTCCCGGAATTTACTGGGTAACTGTTACCGGAGCGAATGGCTGTACTTACACCGACTCAATCTCGATCACAATACCAGTGGGAATGGGAGGAAATCTGCCGGCGGACGTGATGTCCATGGCTCCGAATCCCGTAACATCCCAACTGGTGATCTCCGGCGGAGAAATATTCCGTCATGCGCTCCAGTTCCGCATCCTGGATTTGCAGGGAAGAGAAATTTTGGACAAACGCATCGAAGCCTCCGGCCTGAAATCCTATACAATTGATATGACGGATGTGAACCAGGGCATTTATTTCATACAGATGATTGCCCCGGAAGGAATGCTTATTCAGCGTTTTTCCGTGATCAGGTAAATTTTTCCTGTATACTCAAAAAGGGGGAAGGGGCTAATACTCCTTCCCCTTTTTGATTTTAAAGTTTCTCCCGATCCGATCGCACCCTTTTATTTGAGTAAAATTTGACTTTTCATTCATTGAAACCTGATATTATCATGAAAGTGCAAGATTTGGTCTCTAAAATCCATCAATTCACCGCTGATTCACAAATCAATTTAAGTAATCTTTACCTTGCATTTCTGTTTAAACATCCAGTTTCCCAAAGCCATTCTACAAAATGAAATTTACTAACAAGTACTATCTGTTGCTTGTCCTGGCATTCGTCACGACCACCCTGACTGCACGTGAAATAACCGGTTATGAAGCACAACAGAAAATCAAGGGTGCTGAGAAAATTATTACCGGCACAAAAAATGAAATTCCGGAATTTGTTCAGTTTCGTACGGAAGCTCAAATTCCATTTTCTCAATTCGAATCATGGGCACACAATGCCCTCAAATTATCTGCGGATTACGGATTCAGGCTCCTGAGTGTTGAAAAGGATCCGCTGGGAATGGCGCATTACCGTTACAGGCAGACCTATAAATCCATGGACATGGAAGCGACCATGTTCATTGTGCATGTAAAAAACAACAAGATTATTTCCGTGAATGGCTCTGTGTTTAATCAGATCCATCCGGTATCTGCTCCGGTAATTACCGAATCAGAAGCCCTTGGGAAATCGCTTGACTATGTGCAGGCTGAATTGTACCGTTGGCAGTCGCCAATGATGGAAAAACTGTTGAAAGAGCAGACGAAGAATCCTTCCGCGTCCTGGTATCCGAAAGGTGAACTAATGCTTGCTCCTGTAAACGGCGAACCGAAGGATGCAGCATACAGGCTGGTTTATCGTTTTGATATCTATGCGGAGAAACCGCTGAGAAGGGAATATGTTTTTATTGACGCAGCAACCGGCGCTGTGATTTATACAAAGAACCGGATCCATACCGGAGATATTCTGTCAACTGCCGTGACTGCATACAGTGGCGTACGGGAGATTGTTGCAGACAGCGTGAATTCTACTACGTACAGGCTCCGTGAAACCGGGCGCGGCAACGGAATCCAGACGTACAATTTGCAGCAAACCACGAATTATACCAATACCGATTTTCTGGATACGGATAATTACTGGGACAATGTGAACGGACAATTGGATCAATATGCCGGTGATGCCCATTGGGGCGCTGAAAAAACGTATGATTTTTATAATGTTAAATTCGGCCGCAACAGTATTGATGGAAACGGTTTTGCACTTTTAAGTTATGTGCATTACGATGTCAACTACACCAATGCATTCTGGGATGGTACCGAGATGACTTACGGCGACGGAGATGGAGGAAATTACACACCTTTCACGGCACTGGATGTTACGGGGCATGAAATCTCCCACGGACTTACCGAATTTACTTCCGGACTGAATTATTCCTACGAATCAGGAGCGATGAATGAATCGTTCAGCGATTGCATGGGCAATGCCATTCGTCACTATGGAAAACCTTCCGGAACGATTAACTGGTTGATCGGAGATGAAATTTCAACCTCAGCATTCCGTTCCATGTCGGATCCCAATTCGTACGGTGATCCGGATACCTACCAGGGAACAAACTGGGCTACAGGCGCCGGCGACAACGGAGGGGTACACACGAACAGTGGAGTGATGAACCATTGGTTTTACCTGCTCACCGAAGGAGGCACGGGAACAAACGATAATGGAGATGCCTACACCGTTGCCGGACTTGGAATTGATGCCGCAGCGGCTATTTGTTTCCGTATGAATACCGTGTACCTCGTTCCGACTTCACAGTATGCAGATGCAAGGGCGTATGCAATCCAGTCGGCGATTGATCTCTACGGACCGTGCACCAATGAAGTTGTTCAGACTGCAAATGCATGGCATGCAGTGGGCGTAGGCAATGCATTTACTCCGGGTGTTACCAGCGATTTTCTCGCTCCGCTTACCGAGTTTTGTACCTTCCCTGCAACGGTTAATTTTTCCAATCAAAGTTCAAATGCAGGAACATTTACCTGGGATTTCGGTGATGGCAATACCAGCTCAGCGGTCAATCCTTCGCATACCTATACAACCTATGGAATTTTTAACGTCAGCCTCGTTGCTGACGGCGGCTCCTGCGGAATTGATACGGTTGTGAAAACCCAGTTTATCAATATCGACAGCCTGAACCCCTGCATTGTTTCGCTCCCTTCAAACGGAAATGCGACCACGCAAACAACTTGTTCCGGACAACTGTATGACAGCGGAGGCCCTTCTGGAGATTATTCCGATAACACGGATGCAACAATTACAATTGCACCGGTAGGAGCATCGTTTGTCACACTCACCTTCACGTCCTTTGATTTCGAATCCGGGTTCGACTACTTGTATGTGTATGATGGGCCGTCAACTTCATCGGCACTGATAGGAACGTATGACGGTACTGCCTTACCCAATGGCGGAACGATAACATCAACGACGGGATCAATCACTTTGCGTCAGACTACAGATGGTGGTTTGACAAGGCCCGGCTTTGCACTTACCTGGCTGTGTACATTATCCAATGTTCCTCCGATAGCAAACTTTAGCGCAAACACTACGACATCTTGTTCCGGAGCCATATCGTTCAGTGATCACAGCACCAATGGCCCTGCTTCATGGTCCTGGGATTTTGGCGACGGAGGAAGTTCTTCATCTCAGAATCCTACGCATACTTATACATCCAGTGGTACGTACACTGTTATTCTGACGGTTTCAAATTCAAATGGCAATGATGTACTGACGTTGCCGAATTACATCACCGTGAATCTCCCTTCTCCTCCTGTGGCCCAGGATCAGACGGTTTGTGTCGGCTCTTCCGCCACCTTGTCGGCCAACGGGGCAGGAGTGATCGGCTGGTATTCAACACCGACTGGAGGAACGGCGCTTGCAACCGGAAATGTATTCACTACTCCGCCAATTGGATTTTCGACAATTTATTATGCGGAGGATGCAATTTATCCCGCAGCGCAAAACAATGGGCCTGCTGACAACTCTTTCTCAGGAGGTGGTTATTTTACAAATACAAATTACCATGACCTTGTATTCGATTGTTACACTCCCGTGATCCTCAAATCAGTGAAAGTATATGCACAGGGCGCTGGCCTCAGGACAATCACCCTGATTCAGAACGGATCAACAATTCAGTCGCTGACTGTGAATATTCCGGATGGAGAAAGCCGGGTGACACTGAACTTTGATTTGCCTGCTGGTACAAACCTTGAGTTGGGTTGTGCAAACAATACCGGTTTATACCGTAACAACGGAGGGGCTGTTTTCCCGTACATCTTGCCGGGATTCCTTTCCATCACCGGAACGAATGCAGGACAGCCGGGATATTATTACTATTTCTACGACTGGGAACTTCAGGAATATCCCTGCCGCAGCGCGCGCGAAGCGGTCAATGTAACTGTCAATCCAATTCCAACGGCAGCCTTTACAAGTTCCGCAGCCGCAAACGTGGTGAGTTTCACCAATACATCTGTCAACGGAGCTAGCTACTTCTGGGAATTTGGTGATTTTACTTCTTCCACTGCACAGAACCCGACACATACCTATACTGCACTTGGTAATTATACTGTCTGCATGACTGTCACCGGAAGCAACGGGTGTACAGATACACTTTGCGAAACTGTTTCGATTACTTCCGTCGGTATTGCGGATATTTCATTCGACCGGCAGGCGCAGATTTATCCGAATCCGGTGCAGGATGTGCTGAGCCTTCGTTTCAATAAGCCGGCAGAAGGAAAAACCTGGACACTTCAACTGACAGATATGCTCGGGCAAATCGTAGCGGAAAAATTATTCACGAATGTGCAGTCTGCAAATGAATATTTATTGAATGTCTCCGCACTGGCTCCGGGAAGCTACGTTGTAATTCTTCGCAGCAGGGATCAGGCGTTCCAGGCAAGAATTGTGAGAGAATAAAAATTAAAAATGAAAATTGAAATCCATCGCCGGTAACGGTGATGGATTTTTTTATATCCTGATTCCGATCACCAGCACATCATCCACCTGTTCCAGGGAATTTTTCCATTTGTCGAAATAGTGATTGAGTTTTCTTTCTTGTTCCTGCATGGATTCTGATTGCATTGAAATGAGCAATTCACGAAATCGTTTACTCAGCATTTTTTTTCCGTCCGGCCCTCCAAATTGGTCGGCGAATCCATCTGTGAAAAGATAGATCGCATCGCCTGGCTGCAGCTGAATTTCATGGTTGGTAAACACCGCTTCCCGTTGAACCCGGAAACCACCAATGGCGAGCTTGTCCGGTTTAATTTCAACCCATTCGCCGCCACGGATTAACCACATCGGCCGGTTGGCGCCTGCAAATTCAAGTGAACGGGTGTCCGGACTAAAACTGCACAAGGCGATATCCATTCCGTCGTTTACATCTGTCGCGTTTTGTTTCAGAGCTTCCGCGATTCCTGTGTTGAGGTGGTTGAGGATTTTAGCAGGTTGTGTGATTCCTCTTTCGTTGATGATCTGGTTGAGCTGAGAACTGCCGATCATGCTCATGAATGCTCCCGTAACTCCGTGACCCGTGCAATCCGCAACTGAGAGTAGGATCCGGTTGTCTTTGTGAGAAAATGTATAGAAGTCGCCGCTGACGATGTCTTTTGGCCTGTAGAGTATAAATGAATCCGGAAGTGAATTGTGAATCAGCGAGGTTTCCGGAAGGATAGCCGACTGAATACGTTTTGCATAGTTTAAATTGTCGAGGATGTCCCGGTTTTTTCGTTCAATCTCACCCTTTTGTTCGGTTACTTCCGCAGTACGTTCAATTACCTTGCGTTCCAGTTCGGTTTTTTGGTTTTCGAGGATTCGCTTTCTTTCGGATTCCTGGACTACAGTTTTTTCGAAAAGTTGTTTGATTTCACGGAGCTGTAACTGGAGTTTTTTGTTCATCCGTGCAAAGTCACGGGCAAGGTA
>DAORHY010000051.1:0-15322 GCA_035438225.1 Bacteroidia bacterium | reverse complement strand
ATCCCGGTGCACCGGCAGTTTCACAAATTTCTTTCAGTAGTGGCAGGTTGAAGGACATGTTGGATTCAGGTTCTGGTGTTAGTTCAGTTTTATCTTGCAGTTTCGAAGCGCAAAGTTCAAATTTATATCGTATGAAAATGGTTGAACGTTTCTGAAATATTAACGAAACTTTCAACCACCCTCTTCAATTGCTGAAATTATACGTCCCCTTTTACTCTTCCCAGCTTGATCATGTTCGTCCGTCCCTGTTCTGAGAGCGGAATACTGGCAAGATTAATAATGATGTCACCGGTCTGGATGCACCCTTGTTCTTTTAGAATTTTCTGAAGTTCATCAATTGTTTCGTCGGTTGAAACACGGTGGTCGTAATAGAATCCGCGTACTCCCCAGACAAGGCTGAGTACATTGAGGAGGGAAGGAACATCGGTAAATATCAGGATATCCGCTTGTGGCCTTTGGCCGGCAACTTTATAAGCAGTATATCCTGAGCGGGTCATTCCGACAATGGCTTTCGCGCCAACCTGGGAAGCCATTACGCAAGCATTGTAACAGGCGGAATCGGAAATAAATGTTTTGCTGGTAATATCGGGTTTGTGTTCCCGGTTGAAATGATAGGCCTTTTCTTCAACGGTTTTAATAATATTCCGCATGTATTCCACCACCTTCACGGGATACAGACCTACAGAAGTTTCGCCGCTGAGCATCACCGCATCTGCTCCGTCCATCACAGAATTCGCAACATCATTTACTTCCGCACGGGTTGGGGAATAATTTGTGATCATGGTTTCCATCATCTGGGTAGCAATAATGACGGGCTTGGCGGCCTGGATGCATTTGTTGACCAGCATTTTCTGTATGATGGGAACCTGTTCCATCGGAAGTTCTACGCCCAGGTCTCCCCGTGCAACCATGAGGGCATCGGTTTCATGAATGATGTAATCGATATCATTCAATGCTTCCGGCTTTTCAATTTTGGCAATGACACGGATTTTTTTTCCGGCACGTTTAATCATTCCTTTCAGGTCGACAATATCCTTGGCCGATCGCACAAATGAAAGTCCGATCCAGTCCACATTCTGTTCGAGCGCGAAAGTCAGGTCATCGAGGTCTTTGGCAGTCAGGCTGGGAAGAGAAATTTTTGTCCTGGGAAGATTCACGCCTTTGCGGGAAGATATTTTTCCCCTGCTTTCCGCAATTGCATGCACTTCATCGAGCCGGTTTGTACTCACCACACGCAGCTGAATTTTTCCATCATCGATCAGGACGGAATCGCCGATGGCAACATCCTGCGGAAACTGCTGGTAGTTCATGTAGAGCCGCCCGTTTTTCCCCATGCACTCATGGGTGGTAAAAACGATTTCTTCTCCTGTTTCCAGCATCATTTCATTGTTCTCAACTTCACCAATGCGCAATTTCGGGCCCTGCAGGTCAACAAGTATTGCCGTGTGACAGTTCAGCTCTTTGCTGATCGCACGAATGTCTTCAATGACTTTCCGGTGAATGTTGTAATCGCCATGGGATAAATTCAACCGGCAAACGTCCACGCCTGCCAGCATCAGTTGTCTGAGCATATCTGCGGAAGAGGAGGCAGGTCCGATGGTGGCTACAATTTTTGTTTTGTTAGAAGGGATCATAAACTAGTGACAGGGGTTTTAATCTGCCTCCGGCTGCGTTAAAATTGATTGATCAGAACTCAGGGAGCCGTGCAGTCCCTGTTCCTGGTTTTAAAATACGAGATTGTCTTTTGATTTTAAACTCCGGACATCGAGTTTGTAAACGCCTAAAACCATCCTGATTTCTTTCAGGTGTGAGAGGATGGTAGGTTCTTCAATCCGTGACATTCCTTTACGGATAATCATGAAATAGTCGATTTGTTTTTGTTCCGGAATGAGGGGGCCTTTTTGGGATTTGTTGGATACCAGGTAGTATTCATCTTCCTCAGGAGTGATAAACCGGAAGAAAGAAAATTCCTGGTCCTCCATTCGCTTTCCATTAAACACCTGGTAATCCTCTGCTCTGTGCATACGTATCTCCAATTTCAGGTTGAGCTCACGACAGAGTCTGTAATCTTTCTGCTGGCAAACAATGCCAAAGAGGAGGAAGTCGAAATGATCTCCTTCTTTCAGTTTTAAAATAGTCTTCGCCATCGGTTTCCGACTGTGAAAATAACAATTGAAATTTAATCGTTCACTGAAATAACCGGGAACGAAAATAAAAAGTGCGGGCGGTGAGTAAAATCGGGGTAGGTTTCAATGGTTTATAACCCAAGGCTGATGCACGCTTTTTCTGCGGCGATCTGCTCCGCCCGTTTCTTTGAATAATCCTCACCCCTTGACAATTCTTCGCCGTTAACCATCAGCCGTACACGCAGTAATCTTTTTCCTCCGTTTTCAATTTCTTCCAGCAATTCAAATTCCACTGATTTTTTTTCACGTTGTCCCCAGTTGATCAGTTTGCTTTTAAAATTTGAATCCTGTTGTTCGATATCGTCAAGATCAATATGGTGTTTCACAATGCGTGACAGGATGAGTTTTCTCGTGGTTTCATACCCCTGATCGATATAGACAGCGCCGATCAGGGCCTCGAAGGCATCGCCGTATGCGGAACGGTTTTTTGCTCCCGGATCAATATTGCCGCTCATAAAATGATCGATACCCAGTTTCATCGCCAGGCGGTTCAGATGTTCACGGTTTACAATACGGCTTCGCATTTCGGTGAGGAAGCCTTCTTCTTTGAACGGAAATTTTTTAAACAGCATTTCCGCTACGACAGCACCCAGGATAGCATCGCCAAGATATTCAAGGCGTTCATTGCTCAGTTTAATACCGCTTGGATGTTCTTCTGCAGCAGAACGGTGTCGGAAGGCAAGGTGATAAACAGCAGTGTTCCGGGGATGGAAGCCCAGAAGGTTTCGTAATGAGGAAGCAAATTTCTTGTCCTTCGAAAAGAGATTGCGGATGTACGAATAGAAACTCAAGCGCTGAAAATTTAGGATTCAGGCTGCCGGCAAGTCGGGAATATCAGGAATACTTGCGGAAGATAACGGATGCATTGTGGCCGCCAAAACCAAACGTGTTGCTGAGAGCAGCACGTACGGTCCGGTGCTGCGCTTTATGGAAAGTGAGGTTCAGCCTTGAATCGAAAACCGGATCATCGGTAAAATGATTGATAGTCGGAGGGATGATTCCATGAACCACAGCCATGATACTGGCAATGGCTTCAATAGCCCCGGCAGCACCGAGGAGGTGTCCTGTCATGGATTTGGTGGAACTGATGTTCATCCGGTAAGCATCTTGTCCGAAGACAGTCTCTATTGCTTTTATTTCCTGGGGATCTCCAATCGGAGTAGACGTGCCGTGAACATTGACATAATCAATATCAGCGGTAGTCATTCCGGCATCTTCGAGCGCTGCATTCATTACATTCGCTGCTCCCAATCCTTCCGGGTGTGGCGCAGTCATGTGATAAGCATCGGCAGACATTCCGCCACCGACGAGTTCGGCATAAATTTTCGCTCCCCGTGCTTTCGCATGTTCAAGTTCTTCCAGAACAATGCATCCTGCGCCTTCGCCCATAACAAATCCGTCACGGTCCAGGTCAAAAGGACGGGAAGCGGTTGCGGGATCATCATTTCGCTGTGACAATGCCTGGAGAGCATTGAATCCGCCAACACATGTTTCGTTGATTGTAGATTCAGAACCACCGGAAATGATAATATTCGCTTTGCCCAGGCGGATATAAGTAAATGCATCGATCAAAGCATTTGTTGAGGAAGCACAGGCAGAGACTGTTGTAAAGTTGGGTCCCCGGAAACCGTATTTTATGGAAATATGTCCGGAAGCTATATCAGCAATCATCTTTGGGATGAAGAAGGGATTGAAACGCGGAGTTCCGTCACCTTTAGCAAATGCAGAAACTTCATCCTGGAAAGTTTTTAATCCACCGATACCGGAACCCCAGATTACACCGACTCTGTCATGATTTACAGTTTCCAGGTTAATGCCACTGTCGATAATGGCCTGATCGGCGACTACGAGAGCATAATGGGAAAAGCCGTCGAGTTTTCGTCCTTCTTTCCTTTCAAAATGGTCGTTGATATCAAAACCTTTCACTTCGCAGGCGAAACGGGTTTTGAATTTGGAAGCATCGAATTTGGTTATCATACCGGCGCCGCTGACACCATTAATGAGACCGTTCCAATAGGCCTCAACGGAGTTGCCAAGGGGAGTAAGAGCGCCAAGACCTGTAACTACGACTCGTTTCAGTTGCATTCCGGTATAAAAGTTTGAGATGAATCAAATCAAAGGGAACTTCCGGACCCTTTTGACAGACCAACCAGATCCGTGCTGCTTTATTTCAGGCAGTTTTGGATCTGGTCGGGAAAATGTAGAATTATTTGGCGTTTTTCTCGATGTAGTCAATCGCCTGACCAACGGTAGAGATCTTTTCAGCCTGGTCATCCGGAATAGCGATGTTGAATTCTTTTTCGAATTCCATGATCAACTCAACGGTGTCAAGAGAATCAGCGCCCAAATCGTTGGTAAAACTGGCTTCCGTCGTCACTTCTTTTTCGTCAACACCAAGTTTGTCGATGATGATGGCTTTCACTTTTGTTGCAATGTCTGACATGTTTGTGTCCTTTTAGGTGATTTAGATTAAATGTGGTGCAAAGTAAAATTTATTCGACTTAAAATCAAAATACAGATAGGATGCCTTTTCAGAGCGTCTTCAGTGTCATAGGATTAAACGCCAATGATTCTGGTACTTCAGAATAATATTATCATTTTTCACCTTTTCACATTCATTTTTTACATTATTTCTTCGAAAATGACCTGAGTGAATCGCATTTTGTCATGGAGTCAGTAGCTTTCGATTAAATTGACTGAAGCTGAAAACAGGCTTATTCTTCGGGGATTAATGCATAAACATACGCAGGGTATAAAAAATACCTGCAGCAAGAAGGGCTGAGACCGGAATCGTGAGCACCCAGGCCCAGATTAACTGGATGGTGACACCCCAGCGCACAGCACTGACACGTTTGGTGACCCCGACCCCGATGATTGCACCGGTTATGGTATGGGTTGTGCTGACCGGAATTTTAAAATGCTGGGTTCCGAACAGGGTGAGGGCCCCCGCTGTTTCGGCACTGAATCCTTCGAAAGGGGTGAGTTTGGTTACTTTTTGGCCCATTGTTTTCACGATTTTCCAACCGCCAATCATCGTTCCGGCAGCAATTGCTGTGTAACAGGCAAGTGGAACCCATTCCGGTAATTCCTTAATATCCCCGATTGTACCGTGGGCAACCATTGCAGCAGCAATGATTCCCATCACTTTCTGTGCATCGTTACCACCGTGACCGAGACTGTAAGCGGCAGAGGAAAGGAGCTGCAGCCGTCGGAAGACCGTATCCACTTTCGATGGATTATATTTCTTGCATATATTAATTGTGATGACGGATATTATAAATGACATCAATAGACCGATGACAGGAGCAAGAACAATGAAGTACACAGTCGGCATGACCTTCTCGAATTGAACTGCAGAAAAAGAACCTGCGTTTGCGATACCGGCTCCGGCAAAGCCGCCAATGAGAGTGTGAGAGGAGCTTGAAGGAATGCCTCCCCACCAGGTGGCCAGGTTCCAGATAATTGCAGCCACAACTCCGGATAGCACCACTAATAATGTGACATTTTCTTTACTTACCGTTTTGGCAACGGTATCGGCTACCTTTAATTCGAAGATCCAGTATGCGAGGAAGTTAAAAGCTGCAGCCCAGATGACAGCCGTTAAGGGAGAAAGTACTTTGGTCGATACCACAGTGGCAATCGAATTGGCCGCATCATGAAAACCATTGATAAAATCAAAGATGAGGGCCAGTAGTATTACGAGAGTAATTAGTTCCATACGGTGCGGATTGTCAATAGATTAAATCAGGTTAAGCGTGCTTCACAATGACTGATTCAATGACATTGGCAACATCCTCACACATGTCAGTTGCTGTTTCAAGTGCCGATAAAACTTCTTTGATCTTGATGATCTGAATTGCATCCTTTTCTTCTTCGAACAAACGGGCTACAGCATTGTCGAAAATGTCGTCAGCGTGGTTCTCAATACTGTTCACCCTGACCAGCGCTTCACGAATTTTGATCATGTTGTTCATGCTGCGGAGGCTCTGGATAGCGCTGTTCAGTTCTTCGGCACACTGCAGAATGAGTTCGCTGAGTTTGACCATTGATGGATGAATGACATCCACTTTGTAGAGTTCAATTCTTTTTGCAGAGCCATGAATGTAATCGATGATGTCATCCAGGCCGGATGCGAGGTGCTGGATATCTTCGCGGTCAAAAGGGGTGATGAAAGTGCGCGCTACTTCATTGAAAATCTGGTGGGTAATTTCATCCCCGGTGTGCTCCAGTTTTTCAATTTGCCGGATATACGATGTTCTTTTTTCAGGGGAAGTTGTAGTCATTGCTTCATACAGAAGCTTTGAAATAGCAACCAGGTTGGCAGAAGCCTGTTCGAACAGGGGATAAAATTTTCGGTCTTTCGGAACGAAGTACTGGAAGAAAGAATTCGCTGACATAGGAAGGTAAGTATTTTGATGATGCAAAGTAATGAAATTAAGGCGGGGGATGAATTCAATGTTAAAAAATTCATAACAACCTGGAAGTTGAGCGTTTGACCCGGACCTTGGACAGGAGGATGGATGGTTTTCAATGCTCACTGCCGCATCCGGATAACCGTTGCACCGGTCTCCTGTGAATTCATCCACGGGCATTTTCGTGCAACCGGTTGTTAAGGTTAATTGCCGATTTAAAACCAGGGGAAAGTAGTTTTTTTAGCAATGAAGCGTGAGCTTAACAATGAAATTTATTTTCTCAGTTTCGCAACAGGATAAAAATGCCCTCTTCCTCAGCCATCAATCGGGTAGTTTTGTTGTTTCTTCATTATTTTTTTAATCCATAAGCGGTGCCCTTTTCAAATTTTATCGGACGTACTCCGGGAGCAAATTTGCCTGTCTGAACATTTGTGCGTTCGACTCAATTTTCTTTGAATACTACATTACCGGAAACTGTGGCCAACTGCAGCCCAAAAGTGTAACGAGAGTTCACGAATCAGTTGTAGCTGTTGCATTCTACGTTGAGTTGGTTTCGCCCGTGAGAATTCCGTTTGGCATGTACCACTGATTTCCTGAGGGTGCACCCAGTGTGAGTACAGTGAACGTTTGTGTGATCACCGGGGGTGGGCCGGTTTCGGATTGACAGTAGTCCGTAAGGTGCGTTTCCGATAGCGGTCTGCAAACTTTGCACAATTGAAGTTTGGAGACAGTATACCAGAAGAAGGTCAATCGATTTTCAAAAAGTGATAAGCATGCAGGTTGTGGTCAATCCGGTTGAGAAGGTATTTCAATATTCTGTTTCATCATCAGTACCGAATATTCGTTCGGGATAATTTTTTCACCGTGTTTTATTGCATATACTTTTGTGAAGGCTGCCCCAAAATACAATATGATTGCGGAGTAGTACACCCAAATAAGAATTAATATCACCGAGCCAGCTGCTCCGTATACCGTCGCAGCAGCAGAACTGCTCAGGTAAGCCCCGATGAAAAATTTCCCGATCATAAATAGAAGGGAGGTAAAAGATGCACCGATAACACAGTCGCGCAGTGCAACTTTTCCGTCGGGTAGTGTCTTGAAAATAACTGTGAATAACAGGGCGATAATCAGAAATACAATCGCGATATTCAGTCCATAAAATAAATAAACCGTGTCCCTTGGAAAATAGTCGGACAAGCGGTTACTCAAAACATCCATCAGGGAATTAATAATTAAACCCACCATGAGCAGGAAACCAACAGTGCCAATCATTGAAAATGACACCAGCCGGTTGATAATGAATTTTATCAAGCCGCGCTTCGGTTTTGCTTTGATGCCCCAGATCGCATTGAGTGAGTCCTGAATTTCAACAAATACTCCGGATGCCCCTACGATGAGAATAATCACACCCAGTGTTGTCGCAAAGACACCGCTTGTTGAGAGTTTTACATTTTTTATGGCTTCCTGTATCTGGAGTGCTGCAGTATGACCTACCAGACCGTTAATTTGTCCGTACAGTTCGCCTTTCACTGCATCGGTACCAAAAAAAACTCCCGTAATGCTGATGATGACGATCAGTAAGGGTGGCAGTGAAAACACTGTATAATAGGAAAGTGCAGCACTTAATTTAAGACCATTGTCATCAATAAACGCGCTGAATGTTTCACCGAGTAAGTCCTTTGTATTTTTTATCCTTTTAGAAATTTTCATTTTTTCACGATCTGTTAAACAAAGTAAAGTGTGTGCGTTCTGATTGGAGGTGTTTGATCAACTATTTATTTGCATTATTGAAATATGATCGATTCCGGTTTCCCGATTGCATAGTCTTTGAAACCCACATCAGACGCTTTGAAAGAATTCATTTTTAGTACATTGCTTCCTGTGCCGGGAATCAGCGGGTAAAAGGCGATTGACATTTGAAAAGAATTGAATACGAGTTTTTCATTTTTAATCAGTAAACCAATACCAATTTGAGAATAGACACGGCTGTTTTTAAAACTCTTCACCTGTTCACTCAGAACTCCTGCAGAATAGGTCAGGTATGGGCCGAAACGAAATCCGATCAGGTTCCAGGGTGCATAGGATTGTGTTTGAAAAGTCACTAACAGTCGGTCTGAACCTGACAAACCGGTACTGTTGAATTTATCCAATCCAACGCCGTCTTTTAATGTCAGACTGTCACCGGGAATTCGATTTATCCCAAATGTTGCAGAAGGCTTGATGAATTGCCGGAATCTCCAGTTACCACTTTCGATTAATCCGGTAAAATATGTTAGACCTGCCGACAAGACACCCTCCTCTGGTTTTGATTTTTTTAAATAAGTACCATATTCAATACTTGAACCCAGGTATCCCCATGTATAATAATCACCGTGAGCATAGCGTGCACCGAGATAAGGCCGGACGGCTGCATTTTTTATCTGATAGCCGCCGGTCAAACTGATTACTCTTCCAACAGGAACATCTTCGGTTATTCCATAGGCAAAAATATAGTTATCCTGCACATATTTTCGGGTTGCCATACCAATACCGGCCAGGTACAGATCTTCATTTGAATACACGTTGTCCGGATCAAGAGATTCCGGTGGTTGTTCAAGGTAGTGAATCCGAAGGTACCGTACTGTAGTGATAAGGTTCGTGGTACGCGCATCTTCGCTGTTGCCTTTAAAAATCTGTATGGCCAATCCTGCCCAGTAATCCTGGGTATTAAACTTATAGCGCTGATTTACATAAAGTAAATCACGGGTAAGAATCGAATCCGAACGAAATTGCTGTACGAAATCCATTCCTGCGGCCCATTTGGCAAACGAAGAAAAGAATGGCCTGTCAATGCTGATGTTTCGGATATAGTTTTTCTTTTCATCCGTGTCAAAATGAAAAGTAGCATTGATGTATGTATTCCGGATATTTGAAATATAGTAATTTGCACGGTACGCATTGGCGCCAAGGGTGTGATTCCATGAGTAGCCCAGTTGTATTTCGTGTCCGAGGCCGGCGAAATTTTTATCAAGGATATTCACAGTCACCCGGCTGCTCCCGGTTCCGATTTTTGGGAGGATACTCCATTTATCCATTTCACGGATATAGATATCCACAGAATCGGAGTTTTGGGAAGTTGAAATCACAGAAAACAATACATCGTGTACGTACCCGTTTTTGCGAACCAGGCGTTCGGATTCCTTCACAAGCAATGAATCAAACACCTGGTTTTCCCTTATCAACAGAAGGTTTCGTATGGTGATGTGCAGGGATTTTATATGCATTGTGTTGCCGGCCCGCAGAATGAAATTCCGGTTGACCATAACGGTATCTTTGATGGATTTTCCAAAAGGGTCAAGTGTTTGAATATTAATATTCCGGATTATTTTTCCTTCAAATGCGCTGTACGGTTTTTGAATAAGGCTTTTGTAAGCTCCCTTTTTCGGGTGTCCTTTATTCAGCATCGTTGTATCTGTTCTGAAAAAAAGAGGATACAGCAACCTTGTCAACTTGTGATTTTTTGAATACGATTCAATGCTGTGGTAAAAACGACCAGAATCCGGCACCACAACATTTTCTTGTGCTGCCACTTCAGGGTGAATGCTAAAAGTAAAAAATGCCAGCAGGAAAATAAGTATACAACGCATTTTGCATACGAAGATATAGACTGGTAAAGTTAAGAAGATAATTCTGCCTGAATAATGATCGGACCGGGTGAAAATCGGAGACAGTGAGAATTTTCCTTTCGAATGAATTCTCAAAAGGGAATTCAGGCCAAGGGGACAAGTGCGAAATGTCCGTACAGAAATGCAGTCTCAAAGGGCTAAAAGTGGCTACTCGGCATTTACCTTTCCCAAATAGTTGTCAAACCACTGCAATGTTTCCTTCACAAAATCACTTCGTGGAACCAAATGCCCTGAATCGTAAATGATCATTTTTTTATTTTCTTTCGGTGTTCCAAGGAATTGAAACATGGGCTTCAACGAAGTTTCAACCGGGAAAAACATATCGTGTCTTCCATTCAACATCAAGATGGGTTGTTTGACTCTTGGCAGAAAGTTGATCTGATCAGCCTCCGGTAATGCTTTGTGCATTTCCATTCCCCCGACATTAAGGACAATCGCTTTTATCCTGGTTTCAACAGCTGGAATGATTCCGCCCATAAAACCACCCCAGCTCCACCCCAGGTAACCGATTTTATCCGATTGAATATCTTTTCTCGTCTCAAGATAATCCAGTGTCCGGCCAATTTCTTTACACCACATGACGACATGGTCCTTGTAAAAAACTGTTTCCTGTTGCAAATCTGAATTCAGATCATCAAAACGTTCGAACGTTCCTTTATAAATCGGACGCACCAGGGCTCTCCCGCTCTTCACGATAAATCCGATGCGTTCTTCGATAGAAGCAGGGTCGTATTTCCTTGCATAAATATCTCCTGAACCCGGAAAAAACACAACCGGTATGTAAGGCCCTTTGGAATTCTTAGGGATGTAAATATACAATTGCAACCTTTCATTGTTATAACCTGCATCAATCGTGATCCTGTTTGCTGTCCAGGTTTCACCTTCGATGGTTGAATCTATTTTAGCATCCAAAGGTTTTTTATCATAGGCGTATTGACGCAGGATGATTTCAAATGTTTTATCATCCACAGGTTTTTCTTTCCAATAATCACGAAAGGCCATTGTCAAAGGCCGGGTCAAACGATCATTCAAACCGGTTGGATCGAGTTCCCGGATGCACCTGAATCCGTTGGTAACACTTCTGTCCATAGCCGGTTGTGAATACCCGTCATTGAAAGAGTAGGTGGGGTCGTTCCAGCCACCTCCCAGGATGAAGCGTTGTCCTTCATTTTTACCCGCATTCAAACACCATTCGCGCGCATTTCCCGCAAGATCATAGATGCCATAGGTGCTGTAATTTTCTTTACTACCGACTGCAATGGTCGATTTTCCATTGAAGTTGCTCAAGGGTACAATAAATTCGGTTCGCGAAGTTGCGGCTACTACGCTCCAATGAAAAACGGTTGGAAGTTGTTTCTTCGCATAGCTTGCATATGCAGCAGCTTCATACCAGGAAACTCCGGTAACCGGATGGTTATCCATTTCATCAGGATACATGCCGGCTTCCCAGTTAGCAGGGCCTTGCCGGCCGGTGTGATCGGTAAATGAAGCAATTGCGGATTCCAGGTTTATTTCTTTTCCATTCAAATAAACAGGGTACTTCCAGAAATCTTTGTTGTCGTATCCACCGGCATCCATAAAAGCTTTGTATTGCTTGTTGGTGACTTCATATTTGTCGATCAGAAATTCAGGAACGCTCACTCCTCCATACTCTTCCAGTCCAATGACATTCATGTTTGTGTTTCTTACCGGGACCCTGACCATATTTTCGGGGAGGCTTCCGGCAGGATCCAGTTTCAGGGTGTCGATTTCATTTCCCAGTTTGCCATAAGCCCATGGCCCGGCAAACCGGATAGTTTCATAGCCCGGCTTTCGTATTTCAAGACGTAAATATCCACGGGGAAATTTTTCTTTCACGAGTGGAGTGGCTCCGGCATTTCTCCACAAAGTGTCAGTGCTGGTGTATTCCCGCCAGAATACTTCTGCTCCCTGCGGATCCGTGTTGAGGGAAACCGGTGTCGAAATGATCGGCCAAAGTTTAATGAGGGAAGAGTCGTCCGGAATATATTTTTCTGCCTCGAGAGCCATAGCGAGCGCTTGTGCCGGTGGACGAAAGTTTTCTTCCGCAAGTTTTTGTATGGCAGGGATCAGCACATTCCTGGCATGTTGTTTCTTCATCCAGGGTGGAATGAAAATCAATGCAGTGATGAGTACTGCCAGCAAGGGTACAAGGGGCCTGGCGATGCTCTTCAACCGGTCCTTTCCTGAAATCTGCTTCTTGTACTTAACGGCTTTCCCTTCGAGTGTTTTATTCAAGGGAACTTCCAGGCCCGGATTTGCGATGGCAAAAATTTCAACCGGCTCTGGAACATTCTTTAACAGATATTTTCCGAGCGAAACGGTTGGAATGTCCTTTTGGTTTTTTATTTCATCATTTACTTTTTCTGAGATGAAAATACTACCGCTCACAGCCAAGGATTCAATTCGCGAAGCGATATTGACACCGTCGCCATGAATGTCGCCTTCGCTGAAAACAATATCCGCCTGGTGAATTCCGATGCGTAAAGGAACGTTTGGTTCCTCCTGCATCGTGAGCTGAATGGCGATAGCAGCGCTGATGGATTCAATCGCGCTATCAAAACTGCAAAGTGCGCCGTCTCCTGAAAGTTTAATAATTCTGCCCTTGTGAAGATTTACTTCCGCTTCCAGTTTTTTGATGAATTTCTCCCGGATGAGAGTAGCGCGAAACTCATCCTTGTGCATGATTGCAGTATATCCTTCAATATCTGCAAAGAGAATGGCAGCAAGCTGTCGGGTGGAAGACATACAATGGGAAATGTTGGAAAAGAAATACCAGGAACAGTCCAACCACCTCTGGCGGGCGCTGCTAATTTACATCATTTTTTCTATCCCGGAAATTTGAACGATTGATCTTTTTTTGCACTACTTCACAGGAGCGAGGGTTGTCCTGTTGGCAATCACTTAGCCTGCCAGAGTCAGGGCTGTCTCTCCCAGACGGATGGCAAAAGCGGAAACCTGTGAACTGTTCGCTAATTCGGATTCACAAATTTGCCTGTCAAAATTTCTTTTTCGGTACGCAAACTGATGATGTACATTCCTCCCGAAAACAATTCCATTTTTATTGCTTTGGAAAGGATGGATGAATCTAAAGTACCGTGTTCTCTGAAAAGCACTTTGCCATTCATGTCAAGTACCTGCAGCTGGTAATTTTTTCCAATCAGCTTTTGAGCGTTCACACGTGCGGTTTGGGAGGAGGATTGGTAATGAATGAAAAGTGTGGACGAAGGAACGATCTCCGAAATACCAACAGGGTTGTTTCCGGTTTTAGCAATGAAAAAATCTCCGGAGTCACCGGGCGCATTGAGGAGGCCAAAATTATCAAAATGAATGGTGTCACTAAAAAAGCAACCTGTGATATAGGAATTTCCGGAAGGATCCAATGCAAGACCATAGCCAATTTCTGAGTTGGTTCCCCCGGCGGTTTTGGCCCAAATCAAATTTCCTGCAGGATTTATTTTCACTAAATAAAGATCAGCGATGTAAGCGGCGTAAACGTGGGTAGTATCGATTGTCAATGTGTCCTGAAATTCTCCGGTGAAAAAGGTGTTTCCGTTTTCGTCAATTTTCACACCATATCCTCCGGAAAATTTATCGCCTGAGAAAGACCAGGTGAAAGCGCCATTCCTGTCCAAATGTGCGCTGAACATTGTATAGCCATTGGGCTGACAATTCGGACAAATGAGCGTATTCAGGCCCAGTGCAAGTGTAGGACTGTTGAATGCTCCTGTAACAGCAAGCTCACCCTGCTTGCTCACTGCCAGGTTGTATAGTTGATCATCCAATGTACCACCGGCGGATTTCAACCAGATTATTTGTCCGAACGGATCTGTTTTCATGACAAAAATATCGGTATTGCCGGAACTTGAATTCACCAGTGTATGCGAATCTAAGGTGAATAAGGAGTCGCGAAAACCGCCACCGACATAAAAATTTCCCATGCTGTCGATATCCATTCTACACAAGTTTTCCATCAAACCTTCCGTGGGCCAAGATTTGATCCAGAGTTCATTTCCATTGTCATCGTATTTTGCAATGAATAAGCCTCCGTTGAACAAGCTGACTGAGGCGAAATTCAGACTGTCGGTGAAATAACCAAGCAGGAATAAATTGTTATTCTTGTCCAATACACTTGCTGTGGTGATGTTACTGTTAAAATAGTAACCGCTTTCAATTGTTTTTGCCCAAAGCACATTGCCATTGGCATCCAGTTTTATACTGAAAGATCGATATGGAGAAACATATAAACTGCCAAATGTCGTATGAGGTGCGGTTAGAAGGATAGAGTCAAATACAATACTGTCGGAAAAAGAACCGGTGAGATAAATATTTCCTGCAGCGTCATTTACGCTATTGCTTATATACGTATCGTTTCGTGTACTCCCGAAACCTTTGGCCCACATATTATTCCCCAAGGAATCATACTTGGCAATGAAGATGCTGCTTCCAAGATTCGAATACTTCAGTGTGCGAACTAAAGTATCACTTCCAAAAATGGAAGTGGCTCCGTTAAATGTTCCGGCAGTATAAATATTCCCATTCGCATCTACAGTGATTGTCCGGCCAACCTCAAGTTTACTTCCTCCGTCCCGTTTGGCCCATGTCCAGTCGGGAGATTGAGCGAAGTTTTGAAGAGTAAAGAATGCAATACAGATAAAAATAATCATGAAAAATTTGTTCATAGAAGAGGGGGTAAGTCGGTGAAATGAAAAATTGATCCTTTCTAAATCAGATAAGTTAGAATTCCGAATGTAGCAAAATTTTACGTTTTACGAAATTCTATTCAGGTAAATCCACGGACATGAAAAATTGTTGGAGAAAGTCTGATAATTGCTGGGGAGAATGTCATCTTGCTCAAGACAGAATTTAACATTCTGCAGAACCCTGTTACAGGAAATGGGATCACTCATCTTTTTGCTTTGAGTCCGGATCCAACAGCTTGAAATAATTGAGGACAAACTCATTATTGATTACCTCTCCCTGAACTTCAGCACTACGAATTGCCTCACAAAGACCGTCTTTCGAATGTGCATCGCCATAC
>DAORHY010000050.1:0-15522 GCA_035438225.1 Bacteroidia bacterium | reverse complement strand
GGAAGATTACCCAGACTATCTGTTTTAATCACATAAATTTTCGAACCGTTAAAACTATTGGTGCTACCGAGAATAACAAAACCATGATCTGAAGTTTCTTCGAAATGAAGCGCATGCTCATCGTAGTAGGATCCATAGTTCTTTGACCAAAGACTATCCCCTGATCCATTCACTTTCATCAGGTGAAGATCATGTTGATTTGAGAGTACACCGGCGACTGTACTCAGGATAACAAAACCACTGTCAGCGACTTGTTTCGCAACATAGGCGTCCTGTCCATCCGGACAAGCATACATTCTTTGCCACAGCGGGGTGCCGTTCTGATTCAGGCGGGTCAGCTTCATCCATCTTGTACTGAGGGAATCCTGGTAACCGGATATGATTATTCCACTGTCGGAAGTCGGAGAAATTGAATTTGAAACCGAATGAAACTCAAAAACAGAATCAATCAACAAGGACCCGTCAGCTGCAAACTTTCTGATTGCCGTAGCCTGTGGAATCATTGGATAAACGAAATAGAAATTATCATAATAGCCAAGGGAAAAATAATTTCCATCTTCACCCTGAACCACATCATGCACATTCACAAAAGAACCATCGTACGACAAAAAATTTGTCCAGCTTGTGCTCAGGTCCGGTGCAATCTTATAGAGTGAATAGTAATTCTGAGAAATGAATCCGTCTGTATATACAGAAATTGCAAGGTTGCTGTCGCGCGTCTGGAGAATCCCGATCCCTGCAGTTCCCCATCCATCAGCCGGAGGAAAAGTATTTGAATTCACCAGGTTACCCAAAGAATCCAGTTTAACAATCTCAGCAATGACATCGTAAAATATTCCGGTATGCGAACCGACAAAAGCATAACCACCGTCGTACGTAGGGACTATGGCCAGCCCGAATGCATTCATCGGATCTCCGATTATTCTGGACCACAGCTCATTTCCGTTGCTGTCAATTTTCAAAACATAATATGCGGAAGTCTGGTAAACCGGATCCATTGCCGAGCCTACCAGGACATAGCCATGGTCTGCTGTGGGTTTTATAAAATTGGCGGTTTCCAGGTTTAACCCTCCATACACCCTTTCAAAACCAGGTTGTGCACATGGATAGGTTACAATTCCAAACAAAAAATAAAAAGCGCAGATTGTAATGCGAAAGTACATGGAGAGAATCTGGTATCGGGTTGCTTTCAAAGGCTAACCTTCACGAAGGTAATAAGTTGCCATTTCATTACAATTAAATTGTTATGAAGAAATGAAGATACAAATGTTAAGAAGTTAACCTTTCTCTTGTTTTTATAGTTTATCCGGATTGTTCGCAGGGATCGCAGAGAAGGATAAATGTTCGTTCACCATGATTTTGATCATGGCACGGAAAACAGGAAATCTATCAATTTACAGCCCTAATTTCAATCCCTGAGTCTCGCATCAATCAAACACCCTCCATTTATGTTCCTAAAAAATACTCAGGAAAGAATAGAACTCATGTCCCCTGCTGGTTCATATGAGGCACTGATGTCGGGGATCAAGGCTGGCTGCAATTCTGTTTATTTCGGCGTGGAACAGCTCAATATGCGTGCCCGTTCCACCAATAATTTCCGGACGGAGGACCTGGAAAAAATCGGTACTATCTGCAGAGATCACAAGGTGAAGTCCTACCTCACGCTCAACACCGTTCTTTACGATCATGATATCTCCCTGATGAAACGGATAGTTGACCATGCACAAGCAAATGGAATCACTGCCATCATTGCTTCCGATCACGCCGTGCTGAACTATGCAAAAAAAACTGGTATCGAAATACACATTTCCACCCAAGCCAATATCAGTAATATTGATACAATTGAATTTTATGCTGATTACGCTGATGTGATGGTACTTGCCCGTGAATTAAGCCTCAAACAGGCGGGTGAAATAATCCGGCAGATCAAGAACCGCGGGATAACAGGACCAAAGGGAAAGCATGTAGAAATCGAAATCTTCGCCCATGGGGCTTTGTGCATGGCAGTTTCCGGGAAATGTTACCTGAGCCTTCACACGGATTTTGCTTCCGCTAACAGAGGAGCATGCATACAAAACTGCAGGAGAAGTTATCGGGTCACAGACAAGGAATCCGGAACTGAATTCGAAGTAGACAATGAATATATTATGTCTGCAAAGGATCTTTGTACCATCGGCTTTCTGGATCAAGTGATGGACTCCGGTGTTTCTGTTCTGAAAATTGAAGGCCGTGGACGTTCTGCAGATTACGTACACACCGTCACAACCTGTTACCGGGAAGCAATTGACTCCTGGTATGAAGGTACATACGGCCCAGAAAAAGTTGAAGACTGGATGCAAAGACTTTCGACTGTATACAACCGTGGATTTTGGGATGGTTATTATCTCGGAAGGACTATGGGTGAATGGAACAATGAATACGGATCGAAATCCACCCGTAAAAAAGTGTACATCGGCCGGGGTATTAAATATTTCGATAAAGCAGGCATTGGTGAAATGCAAATGGAATCCCACCGGCTTTCAGTCGGCGATGAAATCATCATTACCGGGCCAACAACAGGTTACGTTCATACGGTCATTCGTGAACTGAAGGTTGATAACGAATTCAGGGGAACTGTACACAAAGGAGAGGTATTTACTTCACCGGTTCCCGAAAAAATCCGCTCTTCCGATAAAATCTATAAACTCGAAGCAGTATGAGCAAAGTGCGCATCCTTCAGCGACGCGACAAGTGTATTGGCTGCAATGCCTGCGTGGAAGCATTCGACCATCGCTGGCGCATTTCGCGGCGTGACGGGAAATGCACATTGATCGGGAGTTCCGAAAAACGCGGGATTTATTCCGTCCTCGTAGACATGGATGAATACGAAGCCAATGTTATTGCTGCAAAAAATTGTCCTGTAAGAATTATTACCGTTGAAAAAATCTGATTTCACTTTACGATATTTGTCTTTGGAAGAACCGGTTCACCTCGTATGGAAGCGGAGATCAAAGGGTGGTTCATTCTTTCACAGCCCAACGTAACTTAGCAGAACGCGCGCGGGGATTGGAGTTGCATTCCATGGCTGAAGGCCGGATTGGTTCGGGTGCCACTTCACTGTATATTCCGGCGCGAAACATTCCCTGAAACACTTTTTTGACACGTCTGTCTTCTCCGGAATGAAATGAAAGTATAGCCACGCGTCCGCCCGGAGCAAGGGCGTCCGGTAATTTATCAAGGAATTTATCAAGGGCACCGAATTCATCGTTCACTTCAATTCGCAATGCCTGGAAACAGCGTTGACAGGATTTTTTAACTTCTTCCTGACGATTTGCATCCGGAAGAAAGGCGAGTGTTTCTTTAATGATACTCTGAAGTTGCTTCGTGGTTGTAATCTTTTCTCCTTTCTCGGAGCGGGAAATTATTGCCCTTGCGATTTGTGCAGCAAACGGTTCGTCTGCATTTGTGACGAAGAGTTCTTCCAGTTTGTCTCTGCTAATGGTTTTCAGGAGATCTGCTGCAGATTTCCCGCTTTTTGGATTGAGTCTTAAGTCCAGGGGACCTTCCACTTTAAATGAAAATCCCCTGTCTGGATTATCTATTTGCATGGAAGAAACTCCCAGATCAGCGAGTACAAAATTCAGTGGCCCCGATTCGGCGACAATCTGATCGATGTTTGAAAAATTCATTATGCGCAAATCCACAACTTCCGGTCCATAACCCAAAGCTGCAAGTCGCTCCCGTGTCCTGGGCAATTCAAAAGGATCCACATCAATTGCATACAAGCGCCCACCCGGAAGCAGGCGTTTAAGGATCTCTACGCTATGGCCGCCATACCCCAGTGTAGCATCCAATCCTGTTTGTCCAGGAACAATCCGGAGTATCCCGAGTATTTCATCTACACAAATCGAACGGTGCATTCCGGCCGGAGTCCTTCCCTGCTGCAGGACCCTGGCGATATCATCAGCATACTGTTCCGGCTGCAGTTCTTTGTATTTCTCTTTGAAAGTTTTCGGATGTGTCCCTTTATAGCGCACACGGCGCACACGTTTGGGTTCCTGATCGTCCATGTGTAAATTTATGAATTCGGGACTGTACCGACAACAGGGGGATGCCATCATCCGGGAACTATCCCAATGGCCATATCCTATGAATAAAATATCATGTAGGAAGAGGCGAAACACATTATTCATTAAAAAGAAACCTTATAACCCAGGTGAACAGCCAGGATGTACGAGAAATCAGTAATCGAATACTCCACTCTATTCAGGAAATCGTTATTGGTCAGAACAATCTCCTTCCCAAAATTCAACCAGGGATTCAGATAAAATCCTGATCTTTTGAATGGCTTATAAACATATCCCACTCTGAGGTTGGGATAGATACTTTTAAAATTTGTTCTTTCAATATTGTCCGGTAACCCTACAGATCTGGAATACAAAAAAGCCGAAGGACCAAAATGCAGACCGGTCCGGTCATCCTTCAGAAAATAATCGACGAAAAAGGCATAACTGTTTTTTATTGTGAGGTCCCTGAATCCATTGTTATAATTTGTTTTGCTCATCATTTTATCCGGGAATTTTGAGCTGAACAAAGACCCCATTACAGAAAAATGATTTGCGTGCTCCGGACTCCATTTTAAACTAACCGAATAACCGCCCAACAGAAAGGGAGCAGGATCCAGTTCGATCGATAAATAGTTTTTTGAATCCAGCACAGTCGTGTCGTTTTGTGCATTCACATTCAGTGCGAAAAGAATCGGGAGGATAATTTGTATTGTTTTCATGGTGCATGGTTTATTTTAGTACGCAAAGAACTTGCGAATACCCTGCGAATCCATTAACAAATGATAAAAAGTGATGCTAATTATTTTACTTTTCCACGCAGCCGACTCAGTGATACATTTGTAATGCCCAGATAGGATGCGATGACCGGATGGGGAATTAAATTTTCGAGGAGTGCAAATTCGTCTCTGAATTTTATCAGCCTTTCCATAGCCGTATGCGATGCGAGGGCGATTTCTTTTTCGGTCTTCCTCATCAGCTCGTTCTTCAAAATGGTATTTCCAAAATCCCGGATCTCTAAATTTTCGATCATGAGTAAAAGAAATTGTCCGGCATCAAATTCAACCAATTCAAGATCGGTTAAAGCCTGGAAATTCAACAAGGAAATTTCACTCTTTGTCCGGGTAATATGTGGAGAAAGGACATCGTTTTTTTTGAAAAAAGTTAACGTAATTTCATTTCCTTCCGGATTCAATAAAAAACTTCTGCAAAATCCATTCAAGAGAATATACTCAGAATTATTCTTTTGTCCAACCTTTGCAAATATTTCATTCTTGCCAACAGACCGGTATTTAAAAAGAGCTTTTAATCCAGAAAATGATTTTTCTGAAATTGGAAAAACATCCTTGAAAATTTCCTCAGGCAGTTCATTTTTATTGTTGTGTGCCATTTGCCGGAAACATTCTGAAGAATTGATCACCCGTTATCATGTATCGCCAAAAAGAATTCCCGACACTTTTCATGCAGGAACCCAATACAAACAACCACGGCACGATCCTGTTAGTAACAGTATTTGTTCTCAGTCAACAATTTCGCAGCGATCCGGCGGCGGGATTCTTTGACGTTTACGGGAGCGACTTTCGTAAAACGTTTCAGCCCCATGAGGAGCATGCGTTGTTCGTCACCGCTGGTGTACGAGTTGATGGCGTCTTTGCCGGATTTGTGGATGCGTTCAGCTGCATCGTAAAGGAATACGCGCATCATGTCTGTCTGTTCGGCACAAGCGGATTCGCCTTTCATACCGGTGAGTTTTTCGACACGCAGCTGCATCGACTCAGCGACGTAGAGATCGATGAGCATATCCGCAATGTTCATTAAAATCTCCTGTTCCTTACCCAGTTCCGTCATCAGTTTTTGCACTGCGGAACCGGCAACCATGAGGACAGCCTTCTTGAAATTGGCAATGGTCTTTTTCTCGGCGGCAAACAATTCTTCGCTGCCATTACTCAAGTCCGGAATCTGCATGAGTTCACCGGCAACTGCTGAGGCAGGTCCCATGAGGTCGAGGTCGCCTTTCATGGCTTTTTTCAGCATCATTTCCACGGTAAGCATTCGATTGATTTCGTTGGTGCCTTCGAAGATGCGGTTGATGCGGGAATCGCGGTAAGCGCGGTCCATGGGAGCATCAGAACTGTAGCCCATTCCGCCATAGATCTGCACACCTTCATCCGTAACATAATCGAGGGTTTCGCTGCCATAAACTTTAAGGATGGCCGCTTCTACTGCATATTGCTCCACACCTTTCAACTTCGCCCTTCCTTCATCTGTTCCCTCTGCACGCAAGGCACTGATTGCGTCTTCCATATTCTGACTGCAACGGTAGATTGCTGCTTCCGCAGCGAATATCCGGATAGCCTGCTCGGCGAGTTTGTAACGGATGGCTCCATATTTAGCGATCGGGCGACCAAACTGCTGGCGCTCGTTGGCGTACTGCACAGAGAGCGTGGAGACTCTCTTGGAGCCGCCAATGGCTGCGCCGGCGAGTTTAATCCGGCCCAGGTTGAGGATGTTCACTGCGATTTTAAATCCATTTCCTCTATCGCTGAGAAGGTTTTCGACCGGTACAATGCAGTCATTAAAAAATACCTGACGGGTTGAACTCCCCTTGATTCCCATTTTGTGTTCTTCCGGATTCAATGTAATGCCGGGAAAATTGCGTTCCACGATAAAAGCACTCAGGTTTTCATCGTTTTCAATCTTTGCGAAGACGATATAAACATCTGCGAAACCCCCATTGGTGATCCACATCTTCTGACCGTTGATGATCCAGTTTTTACCATCCGGAGAGAGCACAGCCTTTGTTTTTCCGGAATTTGCATCAGAACCGGAACCCGGTTCGGTAAGGCAATAAGCGGCCTTCCATTCTCCTGTAGCGAGTTTAGGGATATATTTCTTCTTTTGATCATCTTTTCCATAGTACAAAATCGGCAGGGTTCCGATTCCGGTATGTGCTGCGTAGGCAACCGAGAAAGAATGTCCAGCGCCCAGAGATTCAGTGGCGAGCATTCCTGTGGTGAAGTCTGTCCCGAATCCGCCGAATTCTTCCGGTATGGAAATACCAAGAAGTCCCAATGCACCTGCTTTATCAAGAATCGATTGCATCAATCCTTCTTCCTGAGCATCGATCCTGTCGAGGTTCGGATAAACTTCCTGTTGTAAAAAATCGCGGCAGGACTGCACAATCATGAGCTGCTCCTCATTCGCTTCTTCCGGAATAAAAACATCCGAGGCATTGGTTTCGCGGATCAGAAATTCTCCGCCTTTAATGGCTGATAGTTGAGTACTGTTCTCCATGGATATAAAGTTGATCTTCGTTAAATTGTGGAATAAGAATTTGAAAAAATGAATGTTTCGCAGTCCAATTATTACATTCGTTATTTATACATCTCAATTCCTGATGATAAATTCTTAATTACAAAAGTTCGTAGATACCTGCGGCTCCCTGTCCCGTTCCTACACACATTGTAACCATACCGTATTTTCCCTTTCTCCGGCGAAGTTCGCTGAAGAGCTGGACAGAAAGTTTTGCACCGCTGCAGCCGAGGGGATGACCCAGGGCAATGGCACCTCCATTGACATTCACTTTTGAAGGATCCAATTCAAGAGTACGGATCACAGCTAATGATTGCGAAGCAAATGCTTCATTGAGTTCTATCAGGTCCAGGTCTTCCTTTTTCAATCCGGAATGACTCAGCACTTTCGGAATTGCTTCGATCGGTCCAATGCCCATGATGCGTGGCTCAACACCGGCAACAGCATAATCGACAAAACGGGCTATGGGTTTTACATTTAGTTTTTTCAGCATTCGCTCACTTACGACAATCACGAAAGCAGCGCCATCGCTGGTCTGGGAGGAATTTCCGGCGGTTACACTTCCTTTGGCATCGAAAACCGGCTTCAGGGTTGCCATTTTCTCGAGAGAAGCATCTGCCCGCGGACCTTCGTCAGTATCAACAATAGTATTTCGTGTTTTTCTTTTTTCATTTTCATCCAGGTAAACTTCAGAAACTGTAACCGGAACAATTTCATCCCTGAACTTCCCTTCGCGGATAGCATTGATGGCTTTAATGTTCGATTCGTAACCAAATTTATCCTGATCTTCCCTACTCACCTTGTAATCACGGGCGACTGCTTCAGCTGTAAGTCCCATCCCCCAATAGTAATCGGGATTTGATTGAACATATTTCAGATTGGGAACGATTTTCCATCCGCCGAAAGGAATCGGCGACATGCATTCGACTCCGCCGGCAATGATACAATCTGCCATGCCTGCATGAATTTTTGCTGATGCTATCGCGATTGTCTCTAATCCTGATGCACAATAACGGTTGACAGTCATCCCCGGAACTTTCACAGTGTTGAGCCCCATCAGACTGATCATCCGACCGATGTTCAGGCCCTGCTCTGCTTCCGGCGTTGCGTTACCAACAATAACATCATCAATTTGCTCCTTGTCCAATTGCGGAACGGTAGAAATGAGATGTCTGATCACTTCCACTGCAAGGTCATCCGGACGCATGGAACGAAATTTACCTTTCGGAGCTTTTCCTACAGCGGAACGGAAACCGGCGATTATGTATGCATTCATTATTTATAAAAAAATTTCGGGGTTGGGATTCCGGCTTTCGGGTTCCGTGTTCCGGGGGGTTGGTTATTGGTTATTGGTTATTGGTTGTTGGTTGTTGGTTGTTGGTTGAGTTCTTAAAAAACTCAGATCATCGACTTCAGTTCCAATCCTTTTTTACACCCGGAACCTACATTCTTAATTCTTAATTTCAGGGTACCAGTTTGGTGAAAACCATGAACAGAAAACACCTGCTCACTTTTTCTTCAACGTATCTTTCAGAGCAGGAATGGGGCCGCCTTTCTTGGGATCTACAGGAACCGGACCTTTCTTTTCTACTGCTTTCTTTTCCGCTTCCTTCTTTTTTGCAGCAGCAGCTTCGATATCTGCTACGTTGATACCGTCTTTGTATGTAGCCTGGCCGACAACGGTTCCTTTTCGGCTATACGTTTTCCATACACCGTCTTTCCTGCCTGCTTTGTAGGATCCTTCCTGGCGTATGGAACCGTCTTCAAAATAACGCGTCCATTTCCCGTCCTTTTTTCCATCCTTATACTGTCCTTCCTGTGCCGTTTGCCCGGAAAAATAGTAACGTGTGTAGGATCCTTCTTTTACTCCTCCCAGAAATTCTGTTTCCTCTTTAACTTTATCGTAGCCGTAATATTTTCGTTCGATACCCTCTTTTGTGTCATTTACAAAATCGATTTCAGAAATTTTTTCTCCGAAGGTGTTGTAGAACATCCATTTCCCCTGCTTGCGCCCAATTTCATCGGTTCGGTTGCGGTGTTTTTCTTTACCGGGAGCATATTTGGGTTTTTCTTCTCTGGCTTGGCCCATGGAAATCGCCGGAAGCACCCATCCGATGAAAAGGACGATGGTTAAAATCCGGTGCCGGTTGGTCTGGAATAGTTTGGACGTATTCATACGGTCAGACAAATTTACATTTCTAGTTTCTCAATGGTTTACCGCTTGTGAGAATACTTTGAATCCTTTCAAGGGTTTTTCTTTCCCCACACAGGGAGAGGAAGGCTTCTCTTTCCAGATCCAACAAATATTGCTCAGAAACGAGGTTTGATGCTGACAAATCACCGCCACACATTACAAATGCTAATTTTTGTGAAATCAGCTGATCATGAGGAGAAATGAAGTTGCCGGACATCATTGCGCTTGCCCCTGCATAAAACATGCCCATTCCGCTTCTGCCGAGCACTTTAATGTCTTTTCTGGGGATTGGCTTGGTATACCCTTCCGCAGCAATTTCAAGGACGGCTCTTTTCGCATCTGTAATCACCCTTTTCGGGTTCACCACCACTTCATCGCGGCCCGTCCGCAGGATTTTCATATCGTACGCTTCATGCCCGGAAGTAGAAACCCTGGCCATAGCAATATTGAGATAATATTCCCTGAGCACCTGTTCATCAATATTCCCTTCGCTGTAAGCATCACTTGCCCGGAGTGCCATTTCCTTACTTCCACCGCCTCCCGGAATGAGTCCAACGCCAAATTCTACAAGGCCGATGTAAGTTTCTGCTGAAGCTACTACCCTGTCAGCATGCAGGGACATTTCGCACCCACCCCCCAAAGTCAGTGCATGCGGGGCAACAACGACCGGAATACCTGAATACCTGACACGCATGTTCATATTTTGGAATGCGCGAATCGCCATATCGATCTCATCAAATTCCTGATCCGTAGCAAACATGAAAATCATTGCCAGGTTTGCACCGGCAGAGAAATTCTGACCTTCGCTTCCAATTACCAGCCCGGTGAAATCTTTTTCTGCGATATCAATGGCTTTGCTCATCCCTTCGATGACTTCTCCTCCAATGGTATTCATTTTCGTATGAAACTCGAGGTTCAGGACTCCGTCGCCAATATCCATCAGGGTGCATCCGGAATTCTTCCAGACAGTTTTTTCACGACAGGCATCGAGCAAAATAATTTGCGATCCGCCGGTTTTTGCCCGGCGTTCGCCTTTCTGAAGATCATAAAATTGTTGCTGTCCGTTTTTATATTCGTAAAACGAATCAACACCTTTTTTCAGCATGTCGTATACCCAGGAAGCCGGAGGCATATCAAGTTTCTCCATCACGGAAACGACATTTTGCACACCGAGTATATCCCAGATGGCGAATGGTCCTGTTTCCCAGCCAAAGCCGGCACAAACCGCTTCATCTATGCGCTGAATATCATCAGAAATTTCAGGGATGCGGTAGGTGATATACCGGAACAATTCTGCGTAGGATGCACGGTAAAATTCACCGGCACTGTCTTTCCCTGCAAACAGAACTTTTACACGTTCTTTGAAATTATCAATCCCTTTTGTCTGGTCGAGGGTTGGAAACCTGGATTTCCCCTTCGGCTTATATTCAAATGTATTGAGGTCCAACGTGAGGATCTCACTCTTTCCTTTTTCTCCTTTCACTTTTTTGTAAAAACCCTGGCTGGTTTTATCTCCAAACCATTTGTTATCGATCAGTTTCTGAACAAATGCAGGCAATTTGAACGTGTCTTTACTTTCATCCTGCGGACAACGCGCCAGGACATCCAGGGCGACTTTCACGAGAGTATCCAGACCGACGACATCGCACGTCCGAAAAGTTGCAGATTTCGGGCGGCCAAGAACAGGTCCTGTCAGTTTATCGACATCATCAATGGATAAGCCCATTTTTTCCACAAGGTGAAAAAGCGACATGATGGAAAATACACCGATCCTGTTTGCTATAAACGCAGGCGTATCTTTGCAAAGTACTGTTGACTTGCCGAGGAATAAATCACCGTAATTTATCAGGAACTCAACAACAGCAGGATCCGTTGAGGGTGTCGGGATAATTTCAAGGAGCTGAAGATAACGTGGCGGGTTGAAGAAGTGGGTTCCGCAGAAATGTTTTTGGAAGTCCCCGCTTCTGCCTTCATTCATCAGGTGAATTGGAATACCGGATGTATTGGAAGTAATCAGTGTTCCGGGTTTTCTGAATTTTTCGACTTCTGCAAAAACACTTTTCTTAATGTCAATGTTTTCCACAACAGCTTCCAGGATCCAGTCGCAGGAAGCTATTTCCTTCATGTTGTCTGTGAAATTTCCCGTGCGGATACGTGAAGCAAAAGATTGCTTATAGATTGAAGCCGGGTTCGCCTTCAAGGTAGCCTGTAAAGCGGAATTGACAATGCGGTTGCGGACTTCGGCGGATTCCAGTGTCAGTCCTTTTTTCTTTTCATCCTCCGTCAGCTCCTTTGGAACTATATCGAGCAACAAAACCTTCACTCCGATATTCGCAAAATGACAGGCGATGCGACTGCCCATGATTCCGCTTCCGAGTACTGCAATTTTCTGAATTGATTTTTTCATTCAATGTTCTTTCGTATAAAAGCAGGTAAAAAAATCCGTTGTTGTATAGACCCGTTCACTCCTGCCCCGACAATTTATCGTTCACAAAAAACTTATTCTGCGTACATTTTTTCAATTTGCATGGAAAATTTTTCCATAATAATCTTTCTTCTCAGCTTTAAGGTAGCCGTTAATTCACCAGACTCGATCGTCCATTCCCTGCTGAGCAGTTCGAATTTCTTGATCTGTTCCGTCTTTCCGAAATCTGCATTAAACTCTTCCACTTCCTTCTGAATCCTGTCAATGATTTCATCGTGCCTGATCATTTCTTCGGGAGTAGTGAACGGAATCCCTTTTATTTCGCACCATTTCCTGAGATGGGGAAACGAAGGAACAATCAGAGCGGAAGGGAATTTGCGGTTTTCCCCGATGACCATGATTTGTTCGATAAACGAAGATTCCTTGAACTTATTCTCAAGCGCCTGCGGAGCGATGTATTTCCCGCCGGATGTTTTAAATATTTCTTTTTTCCGATCGGTAATTTTCAAAAACCTTTCGTTCATCATCACTCCGATATCACCGGTGTGAAAATATCCGTTTGCATCCATGACTTCGGCAGTAAGGTCTGGCCGGTTGTAATATCCTAACATGACATTGGGACCCTTGCACAGAATTTCACCGTCTTCGGCAAACGCTACTTCCACTCCCTGGATGACAGGCCCGACAGTACCAAACATGGCTCCGTTTTCTTCCAGATTATTTACAGCGATCACCGGAGAAGTCTCTGTCAAACCATAGCCTTCGAGAACCGGAATATTTGCGGACCAGAAAACCCGTGCAAGACGCGGCTGCAAGGCTGCACCTCCACTCACAATAACTTTCACATTACCACCCAATGCCTCTCTCCATTTGCTAAAGATGAGTTGATTGGCCCACCGGAGTTGCAGTCCGTACCATGCTCCGTTTTTCCCTTTCAGTTCATATTTCAATCCAAGGTTGAGCGCCCAGAAAAAGAGTGCTTTTTTTATTCCACCCAGTTCTTTGCCTTTCTCAACGATTTTATCGAACACTTTTTCGAGCAAACGGGGAACAGTGGAAAAGACATGCGGCTTGAGTTCACGGAGGTTATCCGCAATTTTCTCCATGCTTTCGGCATAATAAATGGAGACGCCATTGAACATGTACATGTACGTCAGCATCCGCTCATAGCTATGACACAAAGGCAAAAAGCTAAGTGCCCAATGCTCTTTGCCAACCGGACACAAGTGTTGCGAAGCGAGAATATTGCTGACGATGTTGTTGTGAGACAACATCACTCCTTTGGGAGTGCCGGTGGTTCCGGAAGTGTACAAAAGGGTCGCAAGGTCCTCCGGCATTATGCCGTCCTTCACCGCCTGGAGACGGGTAGCATCCGATGCTGATTTTCCGTTGTGAAGGATATCGGTCCAGCATTTTGTACCCGGAACCGGATCGAATGTAAACACATCAATCAGGCTGGGCACCTTCGAACGAATGGCGTTGATTTTAGTGAGCAATCCGGTATCCCCTACGACGATGTATTTAGCGCTGCAGTCGTTGAGTATGAATGCAACTTCAGATTCGCTCAGGGTGGTGTACACCGGAACATTCACCACACCAATCTGCAGCATACCAATGTCCATGATGTTCCATTCGGGCCGGTTGGAGGAGATCATTGCGATCATGTCTCCTTTTGTCAGGTTCATGGACAGGAGGCCTTCACTTACCTGATCTGCAGTCTGAACAAATTTTTCAGTTGATGTAGGAATCCAGTTGCCGTTTATTTTTGCTGCCAAAGCATCTTTCTTTGGAAACAATTCCAACTGTCTTTTAGGAATGTCGAAAAGCCTTCTGATCATTTCAAATTTTTGTGGACACGATATAAGGATACAGTTGATTGACAGAATGATGCGAGTGCCAAACCGATCCGACAGGCAATTCCCCGGGAACTACTGAATCATGTCTAATCCGCCAAATTAAGGGATTTGACTACACCGGAGGAATAGTTGGAAAAAAATTTTGCAGGGGATATTAACAATTGAAAGGCTTCCGTTCTTTGTGTCAGAAGGCGGAACCCTGACCAAAAACCTTCGTATCCTTCTCATGCAATTTCAAAATGAATTGACCCGTAGCCTGAACATACGTTTTCCGTTGATAATGGCTCCTATGTTCCTTGTCACAAATGAGGCAATGCTGGAGCAGGCAATTGATGCCGGAATTATGGGCTGTTTTCCAACATTGAATTATCGTACGGAAGGCCAGCTTGATGCTGTTTTAAAGAAGCTCAACGGAATGCTTTCCAGCCGTTCCGGGAAACCGGGAACCTATGCGGTAAACCTCATCGTTCAACGTTCAAATCCCTGGTTTGAAAAACACCTGAATATCTGCATTGAAAATAAAGTTCCTGTTTTCATCACTTCTCTTGGAAATCCGAAAACGACTATTGATGCTGCACACGCTTATGGTGGTAAGGTTTTCTGTGATGTGACAAATCTGGTACATGCACAAAAGTGTTTCGAGATGGGGTGTGACGGATTTATAGCCGTTGGCCAGGGAGCAGGCGGTCATGCCGGGCCGTATCCGCTTCCGATCCTCATTGAAACATTAAAAAAAGCATTCCCGGACAAACCCGTACTGGCTGCAGGTGGAATTGCCAATGGAAAAAGTATACTGAGTGTCCTTGCTGCGGGAGCTTCAGCAGCCTATTGCGGAACACGATTCATTGCATCTCCGGAAGCCGGAGTATCACTTGAATATAAGCAGGCAATTCTCGATGCAGGAATGGAAGACATTGTGATGACTGAGCGTATCAGCGGAACTCCTTGTACAATCATCAATACTGAATTCGCAAAGAAAATCGGAACCAAGCAGAACCGGTTCGAGAAATGGATGAGCAACAATCCGCGGACAAAAAAATATTTTAAAATGCTCGTGCAAAGGCGTGGATTTAACTGGCTGGAAGATGCTGTAAAACCGGGCAACTACAACAGTCTGTGGTGTGCCGGACAATCGGTTGAGCTGATCCATGAGATAAAACCTGTGCGGGATATTGTGGAAGAGATGATCCGCGAAACCGAAACTGCATTTGTTGACCTGAAGAAAATGGTTCTGTAATAAAAACTGCTTTACACGGAGGATAAACGGGTCTGACACTATGAAAAAACTACTCTTTCTTCTCGAACGTGCCAAACATTCATCCGTTCATCGCACACTGCTGAATTTTGTGTTGGCAAGAGCAATACCTTTCAACGCACCGCATGGATTCCGGGTCCAGGATGTTTTTGACGATGGAATTAAAATCAAGCTGCCTTACAAGAGAAAGAACCTGAATCATCTGAATGGTATCCATGCCTGCGCGTTGGCAACTTTATCAGAATACACTGCCGGAATCACGCTTTCAATAGCTTGCGGAACAGATTCTTTTCGCTTAATCATGAAGGAACTTTCAATGATTTACCATTACCAGGCAAAACAGGATGTTTTCGCCGAGCTCCGGTATCCTGCACTGGAATTTCAACGAACAATATTTCTCCCATTACAAACGCAGGATGCCGTTTTCGTAGAGATGA
>DAORHY010000049.1:0-15539 GCA_035438225.1 Bacteroidia bacterium | reverse complement strand
ACCGACAACCGACAACCGACAACCGACAACCGACAACCGACAACCGACAACCGACAACCGACTACTCCACTGTCACCGACTTCGCCAGATTCCTTGGCTGATCAACATTGCATCCGCGTAATACTGCAATGTGGTAAGATAATAATTGAAGCGGTACAACTGAAATCAGTGGCATAAGCACATCATCAGTCTCCGGAATTTCGATGACATAATCAGCCATTTTATTTACGACCTGGTCGCCTTCGGTGACGATAGCAATGATGATTCCTTTGCGGGCTTTTACTTCCTGGATATTGCTGACAACCTTTTCATAGGTCTCGTTTTTGTTGGCAATAACAACAACAGGCATTTCATCGTCGATGAGGGCAATCGGGCCGTGTTTCATTTCGGCCGCCGGATAACCTTCAGCATGGATGTAGGAAATTTCTTTCAGTTTCAACGCTCCTTCGAGTGCTACGGGGAAACCATATCCCCGGCCGAGATACAGGAAGTTGCGGGCGTCTTTAAATTTCTCCGCAATTTTCATGATCTGGTCATTCGTCTTGAGAACACGCTCAACCTTTGCAGGGATTGCTTCCAGTTCATTCATCAGCTGGTGATACCGTGAATCTGTAATGGTGCCCCGTGAATGTGCGATCTGTAGTGCGATCAACGTGAGTACAGTTACTTGTGCAGTGAATGCTTTGGTTGATGCAACGCCAATTTCCGGGCCGGCATGTGTATACGCTCCTGCATGAGTTGCGCGCGGAATGGATGCGCCGACGACATTACACACTCCAAAAATGGTGGCGCCTTTGGATTTTGCCAGTTCAATCGCTGCCAGGGTATCGGCAGTCTCACCCGATTGTGAAATCGGAATGACAATGTCATTTTCTGTTATGATTGGATTCCTGTAACGGAATTCAGATGCGTATTCCACTTCCACAGGAATACGGGCAAGATCTTCAATCAAATATTCGGCAACCAGCCCTGCATGCCATGACGTTCCGCAGCCAATGATGAGGATGCGTTTTGCATTTGCAAACTTGTTTTCGTATTCCGCCACTCCGCCAAGGCGAAGAAAGCCCTTGTTGGCATCAATACGGCCACGCATACTGTCCCAGATGGAACGCGGCTGTTCGTAGATTTCCTTCAGCATGAAATGCTCATAGCCGCCTTTTTCAAGCTGCTCGAGTTTCATCTCCAGTTCGTGTATATAGGGTGTCTTTACCTGGTTCTCGATCGTCTTGACAGTCAGTGTGCCGTTATTGATGTAAGCGACTTCACCATCGTTGAGGTAGATCACGTTGTTCGTGTATTCAATAATGGGTGTCGCATCAGAAGCAACAAAGAACTCACCTTTTTCTTTCCCTACCCCCAAAACTATCGGGCTGCCTTTCCGCGCACAGATCAATTCATTCGGATGATCCTTTGACAATACAACAATTGCATAGGCGCCGATGACTTCTCCGAGCGCGAGCCGAACAGCTTCATCAAGGGAAACATTTCCATGCTCAAAAATATCTTCGATCAGGTGTACCAATACTTCCGTATCCGTATCACTCTTGAAAATATGTCCGCGCTTGGTCAGCTCCGCCTTGATGGAAGAATAGTTTTCGATGATACCATTGTGGATGATTGCAAAATGTCCGCTCTGTGAATAATGCGGATGAGCGTTTCTGTCGTTCGGCTCACCGTGGGTGGCCCAACGTGTATGCCCCATACCGATGTGTCCCGACGTGTCTTTGTCCTTTGCAAACGCATGCAGGTCACTGACCTTGCCGGCTTTCTTAAATACTTTCAGGTCACCGTTCAGAATGGCGATACCTGCACTGTCATATCCGCGGTATTCAAGGCGCTGAAGGCCTTTGATCAGGATGGGATATACATCCCGGTTTCCGATGTAAGCAACGATTCCACACATAGCTACGAGATAAGAATTGAGTCTTTAAACAATTCCCCGGTAAAGATCAGAAATAAAACTCCTGCTCCGGAGATTAAGGAAGATGGGTATAGTACAATTTCATTTTGACCCGGTAGTCGGCATTTTTTCCGCTGCCTATCACCAGCCGGGTGGCTTGCACTGCTGAACCGGATACAACTAAATAAAAGCCATAATTCATCGTCCTGCCATCCAGGATCCGTTGAACCTGACGTGCCAGGTTGAAGGTATAGGTTCTTCCATCTGTATTGATGGATCCGCCAAAATACCCGCCTGTTTCGTAATAGTCAATCGGAAAGTATGTTCCGCCAACTGAATCGATCGCTACCATCAGCAATTTTGCAGGCAAACCATATTGCAAAGGGGTGCCTGCCTGACTGGTTATCTCCACCTCAGCTTTATTTACTACAATACTGCCTGAATCAGCAAAATGTTTCAGAAAAGGAAATGAAATTTTTGTTTTTACACCAGCCATCGACTGTAAAAAAGCCAGTGAATCCACGGCATTGGAATCTGCAATTTGTGCAGCGATTCCGGTTCCTGTGTAATCATGTGAAAATGAATTGACCCGGGCGCCGGCAAGTGAAAATGAATACGTTTTCATTACTGAATCCGTACCGTGGTAATACAGGGTCAATTTGGAATTCGTGGAGTTGAAATAAGAAATACATCCTGTTCCTGGAGCCGCAACCTCATCGGTACGGATATACATTCCTTTGAAATAAGCATTCCAGTTGTCAGCCGTTGACAACTGGGATTGCCCTGCTAAAGCCATGATGCTGTCAGCCAATACCAGGCTTAAAGGGATTCTCAGCTGTGCAGCCTGGGTATCTGTTCCAACCACCACTGATTTGCCGGGCCTGGAAGTAAAAGACAGGGAAGCAAGTGGAACCGGATCGTACGTGAATGTCTTATTGGAATAGTACGAACTGTCGAAATCCATATCTTCCGTCATGCGGAATACTTCTACAGTTTGTTGTGTGGTAGTGTCACCGTATGCACCGGCATAAAAAAGTGTCAGAACCAGGGAGTCTGCTTGTGTGATGCCGTTAAAATTCGGTACACCGGCGAGAACAGCATGGGTGTAAATACCGGCCTGGTGTTTACCAAAAACCGGATCAAAAATGCTTCCCAGCAATTGCAGGGACAATTCATCCGCACGCAGTGAGTCTTCCGGAACCGTATGGGTCCATACGGTCGATGAATCCGAGAAAGAGACACCCAGTGTATCGGACGTTGGGATGACACCCAGCCCGATTTCGTCCGGGTCCTTACAGCCCGGAAGGAGGGAAAAAGCCAGAAGGAAGGGGACCAGAAAAAAATATTTCCTCCACGTTTGGGTGGAGGAAATAGTTTCTGAATTGTTGATGGTACGGATGGTATTTTTTCGGAAAATTCGGGAAGCCTGGCTACCCGGAAAAGCTATCTTCATATTTAGTCTTGGAGAACGGGTTCCTGTTCCAGGAGTTCGTCGTAGAAATCTGAGCAGGCGTTCACAAATGCGCCTTCGTCATCAAAGGGTTTATATTCCAATACAGGTTTGTTCGATTTTTTCAGCCAGGTATCTACAGATGCGTTCTTTGTATCGCAACCTTTAATGACCGCATCACTCAGCTTCATTGCTGCGAGATGAATATTCGACATCGTTGGCTCTTTGTAATGCTTCATATCATCAGCAGTAATGCCGTCCATTTTCAACTTCTTGGTGAAATTGGGGCTGAACGTTTCGTCCATATCCTGCAAATAACTGGAGTACACCACACGTGAGTTTTTGAACATCGGCTCATCCTTGTAGCCGGTTTTCACAAAGAACGGAATCAGCGAGGTCATCCAGCCATGGCAATGGATCACATCCGGAGCCCAGCCGAGTTTCTTCACCGTTTCCAGAACGCCGCGGCAGAAAAAAACCATGCGGTCCTCGTTGTCCTTGTAGAATTTCTTCTTCGCATCACGGAAGACCATTTTGCGCTGGAAGTACTCTTCGTTATCAATAAAGTACACCTGCATCCGCGCACTCTGGATAGAAGCGACTTTAATAATCAAAGGGTGATCTGAATCGTCGATAATCAGGTTCATGCCGGATAAGCGGATCACTTCGTGCAGTTGATTCCTGCGTTCATTGATCAAACCGAAGCGTGGCATGAAAGTCCGGATTTCTTTCCCTTTTTCCTGTACGCCCTGTGGAAGGAACCGGGCGATATTCGATACTTCTGTCACTTCCAGAAAAGGAGTGATCTCTTGGGAAATAAATAAAACTTTCGCTTTCTTCATTTACAGATCTGATTTATTAATATTGGCATGCAAAGATACGGATAATAAGGGTATCACTCAAGAGTTGCAAGTGCAGATAGCGGAAATTTGCGTTTTTTATTAAAATTTTAACGTTATCAGCATATAATAGGTTGATAAACAGCAGGAAAGGTATTGACCGGAAGATTGATAATGATAATATAAAGAACTAAATCAGAAACCATTATGCTAATGTTGCAGGTAATTGATAATAAAACGGCACTGGCTGCTGAAATTTCAGCATGGAAAAAGGCCGGGATGAAAATTGGTTTTGTTCCTACTATGGGCGCTTTGCACGAAGGACACCTGGTTTTGGTAAAACGGGCCCGCGAAGAAAACGACCGGGTGGTGGTCAGCATTTTTGTGAATCCCACCCAATTCAACAATCCGGAGGACTTGAAAAACTACCCGCGTACCCTCGATTCTGATGTAAAACAACTGGAGGCAATCGGTCCGGATCTGATTTTCGCACCCACTGTAAATGAAATGTACCCTGAAGGCCGAATTCCTGAAGTTCCTGAAATCAATCTCGGCAGCCTTGATCACGTGATGGAAGCAAGTCATCGCCCCGGCCATTTTAAAGGAGTGATGCAGGTAGTTGCCCAACTCTTTCGTTTGGTACAACCGGATAAAGCCTATTTCGGGGAAAAAGATTACCAACAATTGGCTGTCATCCGCTCGATGTCGAGGCAGCTTGATTTGCCGGTGACTATTGTCGGATGTCCCACCGTTCGTGAGCCCGACGGACTGGCAATGAGTTCAAGGAATATGCTGCTTTCACCCGAAGAGCGAAAAGAAGCTGCGCTCATTTCCCGTGCTTTATTCTATGTACGCGACAACTGGAATTCGTATTCGGTCGATGAACTGATCCACAAAGCAACTTCCATGATCGAGAAAAACGGACGGATGAAAGTTGAATATGTTTCCATCGCCGATTCGATAACACTGGAACCGGTTTCAAACTGGAAAGAATCGTCTTCTGTCAGAGTCTGCACTGCTGTTCGTTTAGGAAAAGTGCGGTTGATCGATAATGTCGGGCTGACCACCGGCGAAGATTGATCTGCTCACAGGAGGACATCCTTTCCTTTACACACAATCAATTACTCATGACCACCATAACTTATCACTCACCACCAATAAATCCAGACTCTCCCATTCGAAGCCTCACCGGAATCCCTGTTTGCCTTTTCTCTGATTCGTTAAATGTTTGTTAGGGTTAATCAGATTGGAAGAGCATTCCTTAATTTGCATTCACTTCCGAAGATCTGTGAATGTGCAGCATCGGCACGATTAAAACTGACATAAGGAAATGAAAAAAAAACTGCTCTTTTTCTGCATGATTCAATGGTTCATTCCACACCTGACTTTTTCGCAAGGGTTGCCCCTCCCTTACTTCACCGGTTTTGACTCTCCCTCGGAACAAGCCGGCTGGCAGCAATACAGGACAGGTTTTATCAGCAACTATGCATGGGGCTTTTCCGGCGGCGGGTTTAATGCACAGTGTGTTTCCCATGATTACAATGTTGGAGGAAATCCAACGGATACGGTCGTGGATTGGTTTGTGTCTCCACCCTTAAATTTCACAACAACAGGAACAATGGCTTTGAAGGTCCGGACCAGTGGTTTCAGCACTCCATTCCCGGACAGTTTTGAAATTTTGTTCGGCACCTATACTCAGGATCCTTCTGCAGGAAATTTTACTGTGATTGCAAACTTATCCTTTATGCAGCCGCAATTTCAATGGCTGGATACTGTGATTGATATTCCTTTTGTCTCCGATAGCGGCTACATCGCCCTGAAATATAAAACGATCGGTGCAGCCTGGAGTACGTATGCTTTTGACAATATTGAAATCTCTGCCTCACCCGTATCCGTTCCGGAGAAGGTTCTCCGCAATTCCGTACTCAACTGTTTCCCGAATCCTTTCACTATGGCGACCACAATTCATTTGAGTGATGGCCTTGCAAAATCATTTTTGCAAATCCGGTTACTGGATGTGTATGGTAATGAATTGCGTCGTTATCTTCCCGGTGTTTCAAATACGATCCTACTGACAAGAGAAGGTCTCCCGGCCGGTATTTATCTCTTAAATGTAGAACTGGATTCGAAAATTGTTCAGACTGAAAAATTAATTATTTCAGGAAATTAGGCTGCCGGTTTCATTTCGCTGGACAACCGATCGTAAAAAAAACAGCCGGGAAGAAATCCTTCTTTCCGGCTGTTTGTTATTTCTCACTGCTATGGAACAGCAAGAAAGTGAATGAGGCAATGATGCATTTCTGTTACTTCAATACGCGTGCATTTACCAGTGCAGCTTCCATTTCATTTTTCAGGTTTAATGTGTTGCATCTGATAAATTCGATGCATTCACCTTTGTTGCCGTTGCGGTAAATTTTGATTGTCACCTGCAGGTTGTCGGACCAGAATTCGTAAAAAAATGCTTTGTCACGAAGTACCACCCGGCCTTCTGCAACCATTTTCTTTTTCATAACGGAATTTTGTTTTAACCGCTTGTAGCGGATATAAGAAGGGTTGCCTGTGCCTGCAATAAAAAGTACAGGTAGGATTATTCCGGTTGTGAATTTTCCGGAGCACTCACATCCGAAGCGGGAGTTTCTTCTTTTGCAATTTCGGGCTTCGGTGCTGCTGGTTTGGGAGCCTCTGGTTTGGGAGCCTGGCGTACCCTTACGGCATTCATGCCTTTTGGACCCATTTCGGTTTCAAACGTGACTTTATCGTTCTCTTTAATGGAATCAATCAGGCCGTTGATATGTACGAAGATACTTTCACCGTTTTCTTTGTCTTTGATGAAACCATAGCCCTTTTCAGTATTGAAAAAAGTTACGATGCCCAGATGAACCGGATCCACATCTGCACGACGTGCAACGCCGATTTCGATATCTTCGGCGTTGATGACTTTCTTTTTGGACGGATCCGGAGGGGTGGAAGTAAGGCGACCGTTCTCATCAACATAGGCCAGCATCTCTTCGAAACTTCTGGCACCCTGTGAATTAGCCTTGCGGTCTTCCTTCTTTTGCTCTTTTTCTTTACGTTTTTTCTGACGTTTTTTTTCTTTTTCTTTTTTACTGAATGTCTCTTGTGATTTGCTCATAGTTAAATTTAAGTTGTCGCCGGATGGGATGGAAATGTCATTTTACCACCGGTTGGTGGTGTAAGATAGGTAGTATTCTTAAATAAGCACGTGAAGACAATACGGAATTCGTCATTCAACAGTTAAAATCATCGAATTCGGATGATAAACCCATGCATTTGACGAATGATTTGTTTTGCTCAGATGGAGGATTGAGCAATTTTCCTCCGATTTCGGTCATTATTAACCGTGATTGGGAGATTCAGGCAATGAATTTCCGGAGAAAGACGCTTGAAATAGCATCACCCGGCTCAATCGAATGATGAACGCACTAAGCATTAACGGCCGGTGAAAAAACCGTTGAAACTGCATTTTCGAAATTGTCCAGGTCTTTCTTCAGTTGGACAATATATTCTTCAGTTTCTAGTTTCAGGCGCGGGGCTAAATTTCTATAATACTCTATGCCGAGTAACAGGTTATTCCTGAAATTATTTATGTACTTGGTTTTGTTCGCTGTTGCGTTCTGCAGGTTGTTACGGATTTCATTTTTCAGGAAATCAACATACAGACTGAGTTCATTCACAAACATATTCGGACGGCGGAGGGAATTAAGGATGTTCTTTCTTCCGTAAATATGATCCACCATTTGTTTTAATGAAAAGGAATTTGAAAAATAGGCCAAGTTCGGTCCCGGACAAATTGCTGCAGCTTTCAGGCCGTGACTCAGGGGCAGACCGTTTTTGATTAACGCTCCGGTTCCCAGTCCTTCGCAGAGACAATCTTTATCCGTTATATTTTTGAATTCCTGATCATATTGGTCCGCCGGGAGTGATTTTGCTTCCAGTTCTTTAATTTTCAGATTCTGATATTCACGGGAAGCAGTGCAGATGGGAGTTGCGGTGAACTCGGTATTAAAAGAAAGGAATTTTTTATAACAAGGGCTGCCCGGCCTTCCCTGTTCAATGCGTTTTTTTCGTTGTGCTTCAGAAGAACTTTTTCGGAAATTATTGAATGGAATTCCAAGTGGAGAAGCATGACTCAGATAGTAATCTTCCTTTTTTGCACTTGCCAGCTTGTTCAGGGTTTCCGGATCCACATTAGTGGCTTCCGGTACCAGCAGGAAAGGACTTCCCCAACCTGTTGCATCTACGCCATAATAGTCCAGTAAAAATTTATTTTCATTGGCAGTGCCAATCCCGCCCTGTACCGTCACTTTCAATTCAGGCTGGAAAAGGAACGGCAGGGCGCCTTTTGCTTTCAGTGCAACATTGCAGGTGAGCATGAGTTCCTCCATGATCTCCGCTTTCTTTACTTTGAATTCTTCAAGAATTGGGCCGAGCAGCAAACCTTCAGTAGCAAAGGCATGACCTCCGCAGTTTAAACCGGACTCAATCCGGAATTCTGAGATCCAGATTCCCTTTTTTGCAAGCAGACGACCTTGTATCAATGCAGAACGGTAATCACTCACTTTCAGGATAATTTTTTTCCGGCATGTTCCGGATGTGTCCGGAAAAAAATCCGGGAAGGATTCAATGTATGAATACAAGCGTGGATTATAACCTGCGGACAGGACAACGGATGACTTCAATGCGCTTTTTGCAAAGCCTCTGAATGCCGCCAGAGCATCGGAAAATTCTGCCGGCATGGGTTCTCCGCTTTTTGTGTAGTTTGTCCTGTCTGCTTTTGCCATGATATTGACATCAATATCACCGGAACGAATCTGCCGGCGGAGCAGTGCTTGTTTCTGAAGCTTTTCATCCGGATCCTGCAATTGCAACATCTCCTGATACATTTTCCTGACGGGCGAATCATTCGGGAGTAATTCAAAGTACTTGGCCAGGTCGTTTCCCTCCTCAAACGAAAGATTTCTCAGTTCTTCGGTCTGACGTTCTACAAGCAGATTGACAAGGTTGAGGTAGGCTGTGATTCGTTTCGCACGGAAATCTTCCATATCACTTGTAATCGCGATGTATTTTTCACCGGATTGTCCGCAATGAAATTTTCTCATTTGCTCCACCAATTCATCTTCAATAATTGAAATAACTGATGAGATTCCGAACCGGGCAACTTTAACCGGAGTATCAATGGTATAACCAAGTCCCATAACCGGAATATGGAATGTGTGTAATGCTGATGTATTCATTTTTATAGGTATCCTTTTAATGGATTTTGGCATTTAGCCGCAGAGTATACAAAGGACACGTAAAATATTTACTGCTATCATGATAACAATCATGATTCGAAGAGAGCTTAACGTTGTTTTTGACTTTGCTGCAAATTGTGCCTGTTTATTTCCTCCATAAAAAAATTTGTAAAAAATCATTCATGGCTTCAGGAAATAATGGATGTAAATCTGTGTTCGGCTTGTTCCTGACGTCCATGCAATTTCGTATTCGTCTTCAGATCAGGAAAACGAAATAAAATCAACAGGAAAAAACGGGCAGGCGAAGGATTGTTAATGAGCAGACTTTTCCTTGAGACTGACGGAGCTTTACCGGCGGAGGTAAATTTTTCGGATTTTTTCAATACACAGATTTATTTCTTCCATCGTATTCGTCCGTCCCAAAGAAAACCGGACGGAAGAATGAGCGGCATTTTCCGGTACAGACATAGCGCGGAGGACATGCGAAGTCTCCGGGAGGGCAGAGGTGCAGGCACTACCGGAAGCGAGGGCAAAATCATGCAGCTCTTTTATCAACGATGCGGCTGCGATTCCGGAGAAGGAAAGGTTTGTTGTGTTTGGCAGGCGCTGACGCGTGTTGCCGTTTACGCTGACTCCTCCAAACTCAATCAGGTTTTGTTCCAGCGTGGTGCGTAATACGGAGATGCGCTGACTGTCATCCCACATTCTGTTTGTTGCGAGTTCACACGCTTTTCCGAAACCAACAATACCGGGGACATTCAAAGTGCCGCTACGCATTCCTTTTTCATGTCCGCCGCCATCAATCTGTGCAGTGAGTTTCACCCGGGGGTTTTTTCTGCGCACAAATAAAGCCCCACAGCCTTTGGGGCCATACAGTTTGTGAGCAGAAAAAGGGAGAAGGTCGATTCCCTCCGCCTGTACATCCACCTTGATTTTTCCGCAGGCTTGTGTTGCGTCACTCAGGAACAATGCACCATGCGTATGTACGATATCCGAAAGCTCCTTCACATTCTGAATTACTCCCGTCTCGTTATTTGCATAATGTACCGAAACCAGAATTGTATTTCCGTCGATATTCCGGATCAATTCATTTGCATCCACCAGTCCGTCCGGCTGCACAGGCAGTACCGTTATCCGTGCACCTGCTTTTTCGAGATGAGTACATGTATCCAGGACTGCTTTGTGTTCGGTTGCAGTAGTGATGATGTGATTGCCTTTGCCCGTGTATGCTTCAAAGACACCTTTCATTGCCAGGTTGATGGCCTCCGTGGCTCCGGAAGTGAAAACAATTTCTCCTTCCTCTGCATGGATGAGGCCAGCAACCTGTTTGCGTGCATCTTCTACAGCCTGTTCCGCAACCCAGCCGAATGAATGCGTCCTGCTCGCAGCGTTTCCAAACTTTACACTAAAGTACGGCAGCATCGTTTCCAAAACCAACGGGTCAACGGGAGTGGTAGAATTATGGTCGAAGTAGATGGGCATTTTCAATCCGGTGTTCGAAGTTTCAGGTTGGAAAGGTACAGGTTTAGGTCATGAAAAAATACAGAATAGTCTGAGGTCAGGGGACCCGGTCTCAGCGCAAAAATCTTGAACACCGATAACGAATCGTCAACCCGAATTTGAAACCGGGTTGATGCATTTTATTATTTTTGACCCAAATCAAATTCTATGTCAACAGCTACAGGCCATCATCATTCACATCAGGAGGAACATTTTGAACAATCCGCCACCGTCAGGGACATTGTAATCGGAATGGCAGACGGGTTGACTGTTCCATTTGCCCTGGCTGCAGGCTTGAGCAGTGCAGTGTCGGACAATGCAATTATCATTACTGCTGGTTTTGCAGAAATTGTTGCAGGATCCATTGCCATGGGACTGGGTGGTTATCTGGCAGGAAAGACCGAAATTGAGCACTACGATTCCGAACTTGCGCGCGAATACCGTGAAATCAAAACGCACTACGATACGGAACGAAAGGAGGTCAAGGAGATATTTGGGAATTACGGCTTATCTCCGGAATCGCAAGAGACCATTATGAAGGAGATGGAGAAAGACCATGACAAATGGGTTGAGTTCATGATGCGTTTTGAACTTGGGCTGGAAAAGCCCGATATCCACCGTGCGAGATTGAGTGCCCGCAATATCGGACTGGCCTATATTGTCGGCGGGATTGTTCCGCTTTCTGCTTATATTTTTACTGATACACCTGTAGCCGGCCTGGCAATTTCATCAGTGATCACTGTTCTCTGCCTGATGATTTTCGGGTATTTCAAAAGTAAGGTGACCGGTCAGGATCCGTTCAAGGGAGCACTGCGTACAACGATGATCGGAGTGCTTGCTGCCGCCGCCGCATTTGTATTCGCCAAACTATTGAGCTGATTCACCCATTCTTTCAGGTAATCAACAGATTAGTTGCTGAATTCACCAAGATTTACAATGATTTTACCTTTATTTAATAGATAAATTGAACCATATTGTCTATTTTTGAAGATTCAAAACTCGCCTGATTTGCGTTTTTATAACCACTCTGAATGAGTAGAACGATATTCAAACAGTACCCAATAAAGGTTTTTTCCGTTATCTGTGTTCTGTTCTTTTCATTTTTACAGTCGTCCGCACAGGTATCAGTGCTTGGAGCAAATCCACTTACTCCGAATGGGATTTATGCTACACTCGGTGCAGCTTTCACAGCCATCAATGCACGTCCTCAAACTGCACTGAACATTTCCATTACCATTACTGCAAATACTGTCGAGGCTGCGACCGCGAATCTAATTCAAAGCTCAATGCCCTGGGCTACGCTCTCCATTCAACCTGTCGGGGTCCGAACTGTCACCGGTAACATCGCCGGTCCCCTGATTCAACTCAATGGAGCCGACAATGTAACGATCAACGGATTGAACGCCGGTGGAAACTCGCTGACGATCAGCAATACAAATGCTTTAAATCAGGCAGCCACGATTAAATTCCTTGCGGATGCAACAAATAATCTTGTGACCAATTGCAATGTATTTGGTTCCTCGATCGGGGTTTACAATAATGCTACAGACGGTGCTGTCATCTGGTTTTCAACCGCGGGCGCCGGAGCCGGGAATGACAACAACACGATTTCCAACAACGACCTGGGCCCCGCAGGCGCTAACCTGCCGGGAATATATATCAAGAGCCATTGCATTACTGCGGGTAAGGATAACAGCAATATTACCATCACCGGCAATACCATTCACGATTATTATTCTTCCGGACAAATGAGTGCCGGAGTGTATGCGTTTACCGGTAGTTCGGGATGGACAATCACCAATAACCGATTCTACCAGACAAACCCGCTTGCATTGAATATCAGCGGGAATCCATACCCGAACAATACGTACAGTGCAATAGTCATTAAATCGGGAAACGGGTATACCGTATCCGGTAACTACTGCGGTTTTGCAAATGCTGCCGGAACAGGATACACTGTGATTACCAATACGGTTTCCAATTTTGCGGGATCCGTTCAGCCGATCATCATCAATACTGTCGCGGGTGCAACATCCACAGTTTCAAACAATATTATTGGCGGTTTTGATCTCACATCAAGCAGATCAACAGGAACTGCAGGCTCCGGGATTTTCTATGGAATATTCGTTGAAAACGGACCGACCAATGTGTTGAACAATGTGATTGGAGCAATTTCCGGTACGAACAGTATCTACATCCGATCTACTAACAATTCCGTATTTGCTTCTATCGCTCCAGCAGCCGGAATCATTGTGACGGGAAATACAGGTGCACAAAATATTTCTTCGAATACGATCGGCGGAATTTCCATCCTGTTTCCTTCGCCGGGAAGCGGCAATGGAGATAGAATAGGTTTTGCCGGCATTTACAACAGTTCATCCGGCGGTACAGTCACCATTGCATCCAACACCATTGGCAACAGTACAGCCAACAGTATCAACTCTGTTCACCGTTTTGGCAACGTGGTTGGAATTCACAATACGGTTTCGCTTTTCCCGGTCACCATACAAAACAACGTGATTCAGAACCTGACAGTATCCGGTGCGAATACGGGAGTGGATGAACAGTCTTCCATTGTCGGCATCCTTGACATACCCATTGCCGGTACGGCAGCCACACTGATATCGCAGAATACAATTTCATCGTTGTCAAACACAGCTGCATCCGGAGCGATTCAGGTGAGGGGGATATTCTGCAAAGGCGGCGCTTCCAACATCAGTACGATCGATAAATGCTGGATACATACCTTATCTGTTTCGAGTGCTACGAACACTTCGGTAATCAGCGGGTTGACATTGAAAAATGTGAATCGGTGCAATGCGTATAATAATTTCATCAGCCTTGGAGCAACAGTATCGAACGACCTCATCATTAATGGAATCGAACATGTCGCCGGTGCCGGCTATGTGTATTTTAATTCGGTCAGGATTTTGGGCACAGCTTCAGGAACGGGCAATTCCTACGCTTACAATTACAATACATCCTCTACTTTTCTCTCATTAAAAAATAACATTCTGTACAATGAGCGAACCGGCGGAAGCGGTAAGCGTTATGCTATCCGGATGTCCGGAAGTTCTTCTCCTGCCTACACGGCAGCACAGGGAACAAACAACCTGCTTTATACTGTTGCGGCTCCGCTTGCGAATTACAGTGGTGCAGACTGCGCAACGCTGGCTGCATGGACAGCAGCATGCGGCGGAGGAGACCCGGTGACGGCTTCGAAGTCAGCCACAGTTGTTTTCACTTCCAATACAGATCTTCACACTTCTGATTACAACGTGCGCAATGCCGGGATTTCACTGGCACCTACAGTTGTTGATGATATTGATCTTTTCCTGCGTCCGTCATGTGTGGATATCGGTGCGGATGAATTCGATCCGGGCAGCATTGCGGGTTCCACCTATACCTGGCTTGGCTCTATGGATGATAAGTGGTGCGAAGCCTGCAACTGGGACAGGGAAGCCGTTCCTCCATCCACGGCAGACGTGGTAATCAAAGACGACCGTCCGAATTATCCATTGCTCCAGGCCGGAGCCGGGTGTGGAAATGTTACGGTGAATGATTTTACCATCCAGCAGAATGCGGCTCCTGGCAAAAGTGCAGAAATTGATCTGGCCACCTATACGCTGAGTGTCAACGGAGATATTTCTATCAACGGAACCTGCTCTTGTACAGGAGCTACAGCCGGAAGCTTGATTACGGAGGGTCTGATTGACGTAGCAAGTACTACCCAGCAGCAAATACTCGATATACGGGATGCTTCCGGTAACTTCCCCGGTCAGATCTGCCGCTTACGGATCAATAAAACACAACCAACCGGTGTTGCTTCCAACCGCCACGAGGCAATATTGAAAGGCAACCTGAAAATTCTCTATTCTCTTGATTTTACAAACGGGGTTCTCTTGTCACGTAACGGAGCCACATACGATGCAGATGAAAATACCGGAGTGAACTTCAAAACCATCACGATGCTCAATGATGATCCGGGCTCCGTTACCCGCCAGGCCATTGCTGCGCAGAATACAAACAACGGTTTTTTTGAAGGCCGGCTGAACAGAAAGATTATCACTTCCGGAACCAAAAATGAATACCTCTATCCATTGGGTTTCCGGTCTACGGGAGGCAGCGGAGTAGTAGGAGATTATTATTACTGTCCTTCGTTGATTCAGTTTGCTTCTGCGACGAACAACAACTACCTCGTAGGCACTTTTCTGAACAACAACAATAATTTTATTGTGGACGGTGTATTCATTGGAAATACGGGCCACGGCTGCGGAAATCCATTTGAGATAGATGATCAGGGTGGGCCAACTGCAACGACTTGTCTCAACCATGAAATTGACATGGTCGGTGATTTTTACTGGGATTTCCAGGAGAACAACGGAGCCAATACCAGTGGCGATCCTGCAATTTTTCCCGGAGCACTTGGACCTGTGGATTATGCTATTGAATGTGCGGGAGACCGTTTCAACCTCCAGGCGATGGACGGGCTTACCGGTTCTGAACTTCGCCTTGTGAAGCGTCCAAGTATCGCAGTTCCTGACAGCACAGGACAGGGCGCCTGGATCACTTCTGCAGGAACACACGATGGTACT
>DAORHY010000048.1:0-15600 GCA_035438225.1 Bacteroidia bacterium | reverse complement strand
CTGCTTTACTCCTTACTATTCAAAGAATTAAAATAAGAAACAACAGGAACGAACAAATGAGCCGGTAGTTCTTTCGGAATTCTGCTGTTAATGGCACTCCCCTTACCCTTTAGCAGGAGCACTTACCGGAAATCAGACCCTGCTGAAAGCGTTTTTACATGTGTCCATATTTTATACCTTCGCAGGCTATCCAAATTTTCACAATCTCCTATGAATTATAAACGTACCAACAACCTCATCGGCTGGTTCACGTTCCTGATCGCCTCGTATGTTTTCATTTCAACGATCGAACCCACAGGAAGCTTTTGGGATTGTGGCGAATTTATCGCTACAGCTCACAAATTAGAAGTAGGTCACCCGCCGGGCGCTCCCCTGTTTTTAATGCTTGCCCGGATATTTATCCTTTTTGGAGGAGATAATGTCAGCAATTATCCGATTGCTGTGAACATTCTTTCTGCCCTGATGAGCTCGTTCACCGTGCTTTTTCTCTTCTGGACAATCACCGCACTTGCGCGCAAAATTGTCATTGGAAAAGGAGATATCACCACAGATAAAATAATTGCTGTGATGGGCGCCGGACTTGTCGGAGCCCTGGCCTATACCTTTACGGATTCGTTCTGGTTTTCGGCTGTTGAAGGTGAAGTATATGCAAGTTCTTCGTTCTTTACCGCCATTGTTTTCTGGGCGATTTTTAAATGGGAAAACCATTCGGAAGAACCGCACAACCTGCGCTGGCTGATCCTCATTGCTTACCTTATGGGCTTGAGTATCGGAGTTCACTTGTTGAACCTCCTGACCATCCCGGCACTGGCATTCGTAGTGTATTTCAAGAAATACAAAGTATCCACGAAAGGTATCATCTACACTTCACTCATCGGCATCCTCGTTCTCGGATTAATACAGTACGGCATCATCCAGGGCGTAATCACACTTGCCGGAACTTTTGACCGCATGTTTGTCAATGGCTTCGGTTTGCCTTTTGGATCCGGCATCATTTTTTATGGATTGCTCATCATCACCGGCACCATCTGGGGTCTCATTTATACAAAGAAGAAAAATCATCCGATCTGGAATACTGCTATTTTGTGTTTTGCATTTATTATGATCGGCTATTCCTCGTTCGCGCAGATCATCATACGCTCTGCTGCCAATCCACCGCTGGACGAAAACAATCCTGAAAACGTATTCAACTTCATCTCTTACCTGAAGCGTGAACAATACGGCGAGCGCCCCCTGTTCATCGGTCAGTATTACAATGCACGTGTTACGGATCAGAAAACAGGCGACGATACCTGGGCTAAAATTGACGGAGAGAAAAAATATGTGAAAGGCCCTTCTAAAATTGAACCCGTTTACGAGCCGGATAAAACCACGGTGTTTCCGCGGATGTGGAGCAACCAGCAGAACCACATCAATGAATACAAGAAATGGGCAGACATTAAGGGGGATCGTACACCAACATTCAGCGAGAACCTGAAATTCTTTTTTACTTACCAGATGGGAGAGATGTACTGGCGTTACTTTATGTGGAATTTCGTCGGCAGACAGAATGATTTACAGGGCCCCGGCGGAATTACAAAAGGCAACTGGATGAGCGGGATCACATTTATTGACGAAATGCGTCTCGGACCTCAGGATCAACTCCCGGAAAGCATGACCAATAACAAGGCCCGCAATTTCATGTACTTCCTCCCCTTCATCCTGGGAATCATTGGAATGGTTTACCACTATTCACGCGACAACAAAGATGCATGGGTAGTGATGCTGCTGTTCTTCTTTACCGGTATCGCCATCGTCATCTACCTCAACGGTACCCCGCTTCAACCACGGGAGCGGGACTATGCTTACGCCGGCTCGTACTATGCCTTTGCGATCTGGATAGGACTCGGGGTACTCTCGTTGTATGAGTTTCTCCGAAAACGCATTCCCGCTACTGTTGCTGCGGTGACAACTACCGGACTCTGCCTTTTCGCGGTTCCCGGTGTGATGGCAAAAGCCGAATGGAATGATCACGACCGTTCGAACCGCTATACTTCCCGTGATTTTGCATCCGATTACCTGAACTCCTGCGAGCGGAATGCAATCCTCTTCACAAATGGCGATAACGACACTTTCCCGCTCTGGTATGTGCAGGAAGTTGAAGGTGTGCGTACGGATGTGAGAGTAGTGAACCTGAGTCTCCTCAACACCGACTGGTATGTGGATCAGCTGAAACGGAAATATTACGATTCCGACCCGATTAATATCAGTTGGTCCCAGGACAAATACATGCTGGGACGTCGCGATTACATTCCGTTCTATGACCGCGGACTCAAAGAAGCGGTGGAACTGAAAGAAATGGTTGACTTCATGGGCAGTGATGATGCACAGGCAAAAGCACGCACCAATTCAGGTGAAGAGATCAATTACTTCCCGACAAAAAATGTAAAACTTACCGTTGACTCTGCTGAGGTAATAGCAAACGGAGTCGTTCCGGCAAAGGATGCTGATAAAATCGTGAAGGTGATGGAATGGTCACTTGACGGGAATTACCTGATGAAGAATGACCTCATGATCCTGAACATTCTTGCCAACAACCACTGGAAACGTCCGGTATATTTCGCCACAACTGTAGGATCTGAAAACTACCTCAACCTGGAACCGTATTTCCAGCTGGAAGGCCTCACCTACAGAATTGTTCCCATTCGCACTGAATCCAAAAGCGATATCGTCCCCGGTCGTGTAAATACAGACATCATGTTCAGAAATGTGATGACAAAGTTCGCCTGGGGAAACATGAACGATCCTGCAGTTTACCTGGATGAAAACAACATGCGGATGACCACCAATTTCCGTATCAATTTCAGCAGACTGGCGGAAGAACTGATGAATGAAAACAAAAAAGATTCCGCAATCAAAGTACTGGATAAATGTGTGGAAGTGATGCCCGACAACACTGTCCCGTACAATTACTTCATGACCAAAATTGCCGAACTCTATTATCGTGCTGCCGGCGCATACAACCGGCAGGATACGTTGATGGCGAATGACATGGAACTCACCAAAAAAAATGAGCTCATCAATAAAGGCAATGCGATTGCAAGTCGGATCAGTGAGATTTATGGCGGTAACCTGAACTACTACATGTCGTTGAAAGGAAGCAAATACTACAAGCTAATTGACCAGGACATGAACCAGGCACTGTACATTATGCAAAGTCTGACCAGTATTCTGAAGCAGACCAACCAGAAAGAACTTGCCGATAAAACGGAAAAATCTTTCCTTGAATTTGCCAAGGCTTCAGGATATTAAAGAATATTCAGATTCTACACACAAAGGCTGCTCCAAAACGGGCAGCCTTTTTTAATGACAGTTTATCATTGCTATCTATGTCCGTTTTCGATATTTTTACACTTCTCAGGACACGCGCTGAAAAACATGTATCGATTTCTATCCTTTTTCTATCCTTCCCTGCTTTGGCATGTCCCGGTGAGAGAAAAAATCATCTACCTTACCTTTGATGACGGTCCCATTCCTGAAGTTACCCCCTGGGTGTTGGCAGAATTAAAAAACAGAAACGCGAAAGCGACCTTCTTTTGTATCGGCGACAATGTCCAGAAACATTCCGGTATCTATCAACTGATCCTGGATGACGGTCACAGTGTCGGCAATCATACCTTTCATCACCTGAACGGCTGGAATACACCGGTCCGAAAATATGCAGAAGATGTTGCTCGTGCAGGCCGGCTGATAGCTTCCCGGCTGTTCAGGCCTCCGTACGGGAAAATACGGGTTTCACAAATTGCCCTGCTGAAAAAACACTACCGGATAGTGATGTGGGATGTCCTGAGTAAAGATTATGACCGGAACCTGAATGGTGAAGAGTGTTTTCGGCGGGTGGTGAAAAGCACTCGATCGGGCTCCGTGATTGTCTTTCACGACAGCCTTAAAGCGATTGAACGGCTTCGCATTGCATTGCCAAAAGTGCTGGATTATTTTACCGGCCTTGGGTACAAATTTGAATCCTTGCCGAATAATTAATTTCATTCTTTCCTGCACCGGATAGAAAGCATCAATAATCTATTAATCCAGCGAAGTGTACCGACAAATCCTCCTTTATTTTTCAATTCTGCTCTTGTGGCTTCCGGTGAAAGCACAGGAGCAAAGAGGCATGATGGGTGTCGGACTCTCTGCGGGCGCTACAAATTATGCCGGCGAACTCGACGATAACTTCACACTCATCTTCACCCGCCCGGGGTTTGGGGCACACATGAATTTCCTGTTCTTCTCCAGGCTGCACATTCGCATAGCAGCCTTTCACGGACGAATTACCGCAAGCGATGCAAAAGGCGTGAACTTATCCGGAAATCAATACCGTAACCTGAGCTTCTTTTCGGATATAGACGAAGGCGGAATTCACTTCATTTATAAATTACAGAACCGAAAAAAAGGGTTCACCAAACGAAACCTGGTTTCTCCTTATGTCTTTGCCGGGTTCGCATATTTTCAGTTCAATCCGAAACGAAATCTGAACGGAAAGACGTACGAATTGCAAAAAGTTGGCACAGAAGGTCAATACCTCCCGGGCCCGTATGCAAAGCCATATAAATTACAACAATTTTCTATTCCTGTCGGTGTAGGATTCATGTTGAAAATTACAGATCACCTGGATGTAGGTGCTGAAATCGGATTTCGTAAAACCTTTACGGATTATCTCGACGATGTCAGCACAAAGTATCCCGATAAACAACAGTTACTGGCGGCACAGGGTCCGGAAGCAGTCTATCTTTCCGACCCTTCCAATGACCCGGATTTGCCGGGAGGAAAAGCAGACTTTAGCAAAAGGGGAAATTCAAAAAACCTGGATTGGTACGTCTATACCAATATTCAGTTTACCTATTATTTCACGACTTCACTTTTCAAAGCATATAAACCGACGAACAAATTCCGCGGCGATACCTGCAAAGGATTGATGTTTTAAAGGAGGGACATCCAGATTTCTGATATTCGTTGCGCGTCAAGCATTGTCAGACAGTGAGTTTCTCTTTTAGCCAGGAGGTATAATTAAGTATCTCCGAATCGGCTGCATCCTCAGTTTCCGGTTCAAAAATAAGTTGCTTCACTTTCAATAAGAGATTCTTCTCTTTTTTCAATGAATCACTTTCAATTAATTTTCCGATCACATTTACCATCAGCATCTCCCTTGAATTGGATTGCTTTGTAAAGAATTCCCGGAAATCCTTTTTCACCTGACGGATCTTATTTTCCAAAACATCAAAATCCTTCAGCTCATAACGAATCATGAGTTCAGCAATTGCAATTTTAAACCGGAGAGACCTGTCGGCATTCGCGTATCCGTCGAGCAAATACAATTTGTTCAGGTTGCGGATCGACTGATGGAAATCCTTTTTATCAAACCAGGATACGGCCAGATTTAAATAAACGAACATTTCATAAAATGGATTGGAAACAATTTTCTCATTTCCTTTCATCTCATTCAGAATTTCTATCGCCCTGTTCCGGTCGAGCCGGGAATAATTGATGACGAGGGAATTGTAATAAAAGAATAAATATTTATCGAAGAGCAGTCGCTGGTGTTCCTCCATCGCCAGACGCAGTTGTTCCGCATACAAAAGGGATTCATTCAGTCTGTTATTCTTAAACAGGGAATTGATCAGGTATACGAGCATTTGCAATTTCGTATCGTGATTGTTTTTTGTAAATAATTTTTCTTCGTTGAACTCTTTGTAAATATTCAGGAGGTACTCAACAAGCGATTTGTAATCCCGCTTCTGGAGGAGAATCTGCGTCACCGCATGATAGATGCGGAAACGAAGCTTCGCACTCCGGATCAGTTCTTTGTCCTGCGAATAACTTTCCACCGTTTGCCGGAGCAGCGGGAGAATCGGATTTTCATCGGAAGCGAAATTTTGGGTGAGCTTCATTTTATAACTGACAACCGCCAGGATGTCTTCGATGGCACGAAGCTGCCGGATCTGTTCCTGGTTCTCCGTTCTTTTCCGAATGTATTCTTCCGGGTTGATGGACAACAATTCGTGTGACAGCCTGATAAAATCGCCATATACCATATCCAGCAGTTCAAAATTTTCTGTCCGTTTTGCTTCCGATTCTGCCTTTCTTAAAAAATAATTTGCCACCCGGGTATTGTTCCTGCTGAAATAAAATTTTTCCAATGCCAGCAAGTGCAGTGTATACACCGTTTCATCATCATCAAAATGCTGAATCATTGTACTTTTATTGAGATCCTGTAGCAGCCGGTTTCTCAGTCGGTAAAAAGAATTTTTATCATCGCTTCCATACAATTTTCGGAAAATTTTACTCTCCTCATACTCCTCTCCGGCTTTCCGCATGTAATCGAAAAGCCGGATGTCAAGGCGATCGGTGCGGTCGTTGCTCCGGCTCAGGTAGACTTTAAAATACCGGACCTGTTCCTTGCTCATTCCGGCGACTATTGAATTCAGGATATCCATATAATGTCCTTAAACGGGTAAGAAATATATAAAACATATTTCGAATCTGCAACCGTTTTGGGTACATTTGATTCTGTAATTAAAAACGGACAGGTATGAAAACCCGCAGCTTCTTTGTTCTCGCCTTTTTCTGTCTCAGTGTACAATTCGGTTGGGCCCAGGGCCGGCTCACCATCACCGGCCTGGCAAACTACCCTGTTGCCGGCCAGGATACAGCCTACGACATTCAAAGCTATGATTCCATTCTCATCAGTATCAGCAACACGGGAAACCAGGTTGTGGCGGGCGGGGTCGATGTACTTTTACAGGGAAATCCGGGTGTCACGGATACACTTTTCACAGATACTGCAGCCACCACTCAACTGTCGCCGGGAGATACTGTTACTGTACGGCCCACCTCGTATCAGTTTGACCTTACCCATTATGATGACGGCGACAATATTGTTGTCGTCTGGCCGGCTGCACGCACCACCGGAGTGCTTCAGGACACACTGACAATCCACGTTTATTTTGTCCGGCTGAGCGGGATTGACGAACCTTACGTGCGCACCCTGGTTGCCTATCCCAACCCCGTTGTCCAGTATATCCGGCTGGAAACGGGTCCGGAAAATGTCGTTAAATACGTAAGAATTTTAGACTCTAAGGGGGTCCTGATTTATCATTCCACAGCGTACCAGGGCTTCCTGGATGTGACAAATCTGTCCCCCGGACTGTACATTGTTGAACTTGGTCAGAAAAACGGGAAGTCTTTGTTTGCAAGAATTATCAAAGAATAGAGCCTGAAATTCAATTGCCGGTAAAATTTAATGGTTTGTGATTTGAAACGCCGACTGAAACCGGCGTTTTCATTTCACTCGGGGATTGAACTTGTTTCCCCTATCTTTGTTGCATTTTCTATGGCAAAAGACCTCCTCTACCCGGCGTATTGCAACAGTCTCACTCGGTACTCCCGTTATCAAACGAGAGAAGTAAAAGTCGGTGCACTGGGCATCGGTGCAAACAATCCCATCCGCGTTCAATCCATGACCACCACGGATACGATGAACACCATCGCAACCGTGGAACAAAGCATCCGCATGATCGAAGCAGGATGTGAACTGGTGCGGATCACGGCTCCCAGCCTGAACGATGCAAAGAATCTTGAGGGCATTAAAAAAGAACTCCGTAAACGTGGCTATTCCACGCCGCTTGTCGCAGATATTCATTTCACACCGAATGCAGCCGAATGGGCCGCACGCATCGTTGAAAAAGTGCGGGTGAACCCGGGCAATTATGCCGACAAAAAAAAATTTGAATCCATCGATTATACGGATGCAGCATACGATGCGGAACTGGAACGTATCCGGGAACGCTTCACCCCGCTTGTAAAAATTTGTAAAGAATACGGAACGGCGATGCGTATCGGAACCAATCATGGATCCTTGAGCGACCGCATCCTGAGCCGGTATGGTGATTCGCCCCTGGGAATGGTGGAGTCAGCTCTTGAATTCCTTCGCATCTGCGAAGAAAATGATTACAGGAATATTGTGCTGTCCATGAAGGCAAGCAATACGCAGGTCATGGTACAAGCCTACCGGCTGCTGATCCAAAAAATGGAATTGGAAAGCATGAATTACCCTTTGCATCTCGGAGTTACGGAAGCGGGTGAAGGAGAAGATGGAAGAATAAAATCAGCAGTCGGAATCGGTACATTGCTGGAAGATGGAATCGGTGACACCATCCGCGTTTCATTGACGGAAGATCCGGAGTTTGAAATTCCGGTCGCGCTTTCCTTGGTGGGACGCTATCCTGAGCGGGAGAACGTTCAGAAAGAAATTGTGGAAATTGAAAAGAGGGACGGGGGACGGGGGACAGGGGACGTTATGGGTAAACGTATTTCATTGCCCTATTCACCGTATGAGTATTCACGCAGAAATACGTCAAAAGTTTTAAATATCGGCGGACACGAAGTGCCGCGGGTGATCGCGGATTTTAGTCATAAGGGAAAAATTACAGCGGCTTCCTTATTTCCGGTCGGGTACAATTATGCCGTGGCAAGTGACAAGTGGAATCTGAGCGATCAGGCTTGCGACTATGTTTATACAGGAGAACATTCGATCGACTTTGAGATTCCCGGAACACTTGGTATTATCGTAAATGCTCCGGTCTGGGCGAATTTGAAAAACAGGGAGCGGCATTTCCCATTGCTGACTTTTCCTGAATTCCTGAAATCAGGAGCAATGAGCGGGCAACTAAATTTTATTTCGGTTTCTCTTAGTGAATTGGTAAATCCGGAATTTTCTTCATTCATAAAAAGTGCGACAAAGGCTGTATTGATTCTGGAAACATCCAATCCGCACGGTATGGCGGAACAAAGAAGGGCGATGATTGCCCTGATGGAAATGGATTGTAATCTCCCGGTGATCCTGAAAAGAAATTATTCCGGAATTTCCAACGACAAATTGCAGCTTCATGCCTCGACTGATTTTGGAGCGCTTTTGCTGGATGGATTTGGTGACGGGGTATGGATTTCAGCACCTGAAGTCGCCTCAGAAAAAATCATCAACACGACTGTCTTTGGTATCCTACAGGCAACCCGTACACGTATTTCAAAAACAGAATACATCAGTTGTCCGAGCTGCGGACGCACACTTTTTGATCTTCAGGAAACCACAGCAAAAATCCGTTCACGCACCGATCACCTGAAAGGTGTAAAAATCGGGATCATGGGTTGTATTGTAAACGGTCCGGGTGAAATGGCGGATGCGGATTATGGATATGTTGGTACCGGCCCCGGAAAAATTACTTTGTACAAAGGGAAAGAAGTGGTGGAGCGAAATATTGATGAGAACAAAGCAGTGGATGCACTGATTGAGCTCATTAAAAAGCATGGAGATTGGCAGGAGGCTAGGGTGGTGAGTTATGAGTTATGATTGATGATTGATGAATGGTGTTGGGGAATTATCAATTGCTGTGGCGTCGACTTTTCTGTTTTTTAATCATTCCGATGGCTTTGTGTGTTCTTTGCCACTGATTTGCTTTTAACCGGATTGGGTTTTATAAAATTATTGCAGAAGGAATGGTTCACATTCCAAATACTTCCCTTGCAACCCAGCCCTTGCCCCAGTTTTCCATCTCCGCTGTGTTCCAGAGTGCGGGATAAAAAACACGTTTCTGAAAACGGGGAGGGAGATATTTCTGCCAGTTGGTTCCCCCGGTTGCTTTGATGTCTTCCGGATCCTTTTGCAAATACCGTACGGCTGATTTGTAATGACTCAATGGCCAGTTCACGTTGACATTTGTATCCAGCATCTTCAGTGCATTGATGATTTGCAGATTGCTCTGGTCCGCTTCCGGAAGCACTTTATAGAGTTGCCAGAGATTGCAGGAATTGTTTTTCCTTGCGAGCTCTATCAGGTCTTTTGAATATTTTTCCTCGAATTGTTGCAGCGTAAGTGTTTTCTTTCCTGTAGCCAGTTCCGTTGCACCGGCCTTCCAATAGATCTTTTCAAACATCTGCGGGATAGAGGCATTTTTATGTTCGAATTGAGCTCTTGAGTTTTTATCCACCAGGTGTATGAAATCCGTTGAACAAATTTCAATCATGCGGTATTGGGCGCTCTGAAAACCACTCGCCGGTAATAAACTCATCCTGAATTTCAGAAACTGATCCGGGTCCATTCCGGTAACCATGATGTCGAAGGAACGTACGAGGTTTTCGAAGTAGCTGTTGATGCGATTCACCCGTGACAAAAAGTATTTGCCATCGAGCGGAGATGCATCTGCCAGTTGTTTGTATTCATGCAGACTGAGCTTGAAATACAACTCGGTAATCTGGTGATACATGATGAAAATTTCTTCGTCCGGAAAACTGGTCTTGGGATTTTGCAGTGACAACAAAGTATCTACATGTATGTAATCCCAATACGTGAGATAATCTGCATACAGCAATCCATCGAGATAGGACAAAATATCCTGTCCCATCGCAGTGAATTTCTTTTCCAGAGCATCCAGGCGCTGGACCAATTCGGGTTTCATTTCCATGGGTTGTAAGGTCGGAAAGAATCAGGAATTAGCAAAGAAGAAGCCGATTGTTGAGAAATTACGCCTAATTCCCGACTATAAAAACGATCTGATGTGAAAGGCGATACCGAAAAGCTGACTTTCTCCAGTCTAATTTAAAGTTTGATTGAAAGATGCAAATGACCGCCCAATCCCAACTCAACAATTTTTTGGAGAGTCGAAATCCGAACTTCTTTGATATTGTTTTCGATTTTTGAAATATACCCTTTGTTTGTCCCGCACTTCAATGCGAGTTCTTCCTGTGTCATTCCTTTTTTGATACGTGCTTGCTGAATCATCAATCCAAGTTCAAATGATTCGTAGGCTTTTTCAAACTTATCGCGTTTCGGATTTCCATATTTACCATATTGTTCATCAATAAACTGGTCGAGCGATTTAGTATTCTTTTTCTGTTTCATATTCTTGCTTTATTTTAAGTGCTCTCTCAATTTCTATCCTTGGTGTCTTTTGAGTCTTTTTATGAAATCCATTTGTCAATACAATCAGATTGCCCTGATCAAAAAAACAAAACACTCAAAATATGTCACTTCCCTGTTTAACCCTTATTTCATAGAGTCCATCTGCATCTTCCAGCTGTTTAAAATATTCTTCCGGAATGTGTTGAATTGATTCTATGGCTTTCAATGTCCAGAGGATTTTGTCTTTTACTTTCTGACGTTGACTGTCATAAAAATCAGCGAAATAATCCTTGTACAAAATTACCGAACGTATTTTCTCCATTCCATTCTATTGCTAAGATAAGCCATGTTGTCCGTTAGTACAACTTTATCTCCCAACATCTTGTCTATCAGTGATCTAATTTTCTATATTCTCAAAAAAGATAAATTAATTTCCCTTAATAAATTGAGTAAGAACGTTCGGAGAGAAACCAACTGAGGGCCTCCTATATCTCATTCGATTGAAGCATGATTTGAAAATGCATACAAAAATAAGAGCCGCGTTGTTAAAATATTCGAGTAAAACATTTTTTACGAATATAAAAACCAGCGTATCATACAAATTCAAAAGGTGATCAAATATGAGTGAAGGAAAAACGAATTATTACGAGAAGATTTCCTAAATATTCTTAATAAAATTTAATCAATAAAAGGCATTACTATGAACAAAAGATGTCAGAATGAGGTGCTCACCCGATAAAAGAAAAAAAAGGTAAAAATATTTTGATCCGAATAATGAATCATTTAATAGTGTAATACTTTGAGAAATGACAGGCCAAACCCACAAAATCGAGGGCATCACTCAGCAATCCAACCCCGGGCAAAGCGAGGAACGAGCGAAGCACGGGCGGGGCGGAAGTGTGGAGAAAGATGGATGCGTTCCAAATTTCTTTGCGCCCTTTGCGTCTTTGCGCGAAATTATTTCTCGCAAACTTGCCTACCGGCAGGCAGGGACGCAAAGGGCGCAAAGGTTTACATGCCTTTTAACATTTCAAGTCGTGACCAGCGGTCTTTGATTTCCTCGCTGGCGTGGTTCATGAAACTTAAGGCGAGTTCAGGGTCTTTGGTTTTGACTACCGTGAAGCGTGTTTCGCCATCGAGGAACACACTCAGAGGCAAAGATGGTTCTTTGGAATCCAACACGAAGCGTTCGCCTTTGGGTTTGGATGGGTTGTAATGGAACAATGGCCAGTAGCCCGTTTTTACGGCATTTTGCTGATGGGTCGGACCCATGCACATGTCGTAGCCGTGTGCGATGCAATGGCTGTAAGCGATGACAATGGATGGACCGGGATACGCTTCTGCTTCACGCAGGATGCGTACCGTTTGCGCATCGTTGGCACCGATCGCAATTTGTGCGACGTATGCTTTCTCGTGTGCGATCGCCTGCCAGGCAAGGTCTTTCTTGCCGGTGGTTTTTCCGTTGATTGAAAACTTCGCACTCGCTCCGAGCGGTGATGCTTTGGATTTTTGTCCGCCGGTATTGGAATACACCTCCGTGTCAAGCACCAGGATGTTTACATTTTCCCCCGTAGAAAGTACATGATCGAGTCCGCTGAAGCCGATATCATAGGCCCAGCCGTCACCACCGACAATCCAGATGGATTTTTCGCTGAGGTAATCCGCCAGTTCGAAAAGATTTTTCGCCTCGGGAGTTCCGATATCCTGCAGGCGATCTTTTAAAGTCGCTATCTGATGTCTTTGCAATTGAATTGCTTTCTCGTCGATTTCTTTTGTGGTGATGATGGCCTCGGTAAGCTCCGCTCCTACTTTGTCTTTCATCTTGTTCAGAAGGTGGGTCGCCAGCTCACGTTTTTTATCGGTAGCCAGTTTTATTCCCAATCCGAATTCCGCATTGTCTTCGAACAATGAATTTGCCCATGCCGGTCCCCTGCCTTCATCGTTTACAGTCCACGGCGTAGTCGGAAGATTTCCGCCAAAGATGGAAGAACAACCGGTGGCATTGGCGATGATCATTTTTTCGCCGTACATCTGTGAAAGCAGTTTGAGATACGGTGTTTCTCCGCAACCTGCACAGGCGCCGGAAAATTCAAAGAGTGGTTGCAACAACTGAGTTCCTTTCACCGTGTTTTGATTCACACGGGAACGGTCAATCTCCGGTAAACCCAGGAAAAACTCCCAGTTCTGCTTTTCCTTTTCCTCGAGCGCAAGTTTGTCCACCATGTTGATGGCTTTGTGACCGGGTTCCTTCTTGCTCTCTACCGGGCAAAATTCAACACAGAGATTACAACCGGTACAATCTTCTACCGAAACCTGGAGCGTGTAGGCTTCATTCTCTTTCACAAATTCTTTCCCGACAGGATCCACGTGCATGAATCCCGCAGGAGCATTTTGCAATTGTGCTTTGTCATACACTTTTCCACGAATGGCAGCGTGTGGACAAATCAAATAACACTTTCCGCATTGTGAACACAATTCAGCATCCCAAACCGGTATTTCATCCGCGATGTTTCGTTTCTCCCATTGGGAAGTTGCCGTCGGAAAAATTCCATCAGCAGGGAAAGCACTTACCGGAAGCTGATCGCCTTCTCCGGCAATGATGCGGGCAATCACGCTGTTTACAAAATCCGGTGATTTAGAAAACAGAGATGTTTGCATGTGGCGTGTTCCGATCGGAAGGTTTGCATAATCTATTTCGTGTAGATTTTCGATAGCCTTGTCAACTGCATCATAATTCTTTTTGACGACAGCTTCTCCTTTTTTCCAGTATGTTTTATAGATCGCCTGTTTGATTTCCGCGATGGCTTCTTCTTTTGGAATGACATTGCTAATGGCGAAGAAACAGGTTTGCAGGATGGTGTTGATGCGGCTGCCCATTCCGGTCTCGCGCGCAACTTTTCCGGCATTGACAACATAAAACTTCAGTTCCTTGTGTTTGATTTCTTCCTGGATTTCCACCGGCAGTTTATCCCAGACCTCTTCCTTCGGGTAAGGAGCATTCAGCAGGAACGTCGCACCTTTTTCTGCGTCTTTCAGAATGTCGTATTTGATCAGGTAATTGAAATGGTGACAAGCAACGAAATTTGCCGAATTGATCAGGTACGCGGAACGAATCGGATTTTTTCCGGAACGCAGGTGCGAAACCGTCAGTGATCCTGATTTTTTTGAATCGTACACAAAATACCCCTGCACATAATCGTTGGTTTTGTCGCCGATGATTTTGATAGAGTTTTTATTCGCACTAACGGTTCCATCCGCGCCAAGTCCGAAGAAGAGTCCGCTGAAAGCATGTTGCTTTTCAATTGAAAATGAGGGATCATAATCGAGGCTGGTAAAAGTGACATCGTCTTCGATACCTATTGTAAAATGATTCTTTGGTTCTGTTTTGGTGAGTTCTGTAAATATGGACATCACCATTGCCGGTGTAAATTCTTTTGAAGCGAGCCCGTAACGTCCTCCGATGATATCCACCTGTTGTGATTTTCTTCCTTCCCGGAAAGCGTTCACTGTATCCATGTACAAAGGTTCACCGATACTTCCCGGTTCTTTGTAGCGATCAAGTACGGCGATTCTTTTTACAGTTTTAGGTATCGCTTCGATAAAATCTTTTACAGAGAACGGACGGTATAATCTCACCTTCAATACGCCGACTTTTTCACCGCGTGGATTGAGGTAGTCAACGATTTCGTGAACTGTACCTCCGCCTGAACCCATGATAATAATGATACGGTCAGCTTCCGGATGTCCGTAGTATTCGTACATTCTGTAATTTCTTCCGGTAAGTTTTCCGAATTGTTTCATGGTTGCATCCACAACTTTCGGGACATTCATGTAAAAAGTGTTGGCCGCTTCACGGCTCTGGAAGAAAACATCGGGATTCTGAGCGGTGCCCTTTAGCGAAGGATGATCCGGCGACAGGGAGCGGTTTCGGTGTGCGGCGACAGCATCTTTGTCGATCATTTCATCGATGATCTCGTCGGAAATTACTTCCACTTCCGATAATTCGTGTGAGGTGCGGAAACCATCGAAGACGTTCAGGAACGGGATGCGTGAATGCAACGTTGCAGCGTGAGAAATCATTGCCATGTCCATCGCTTCCTGTGCATTGTTACCAAAAAGCATTGCCCAGCCCGTTCCCCGCACTGCCATTACATCACTGTGATCACCGAAAATTGAGAGAGCATGTGTGGACAATGCACGTGCTGCGATGTGAAAAACAGTTGGGGTCAGTTCTCCCGCGATCTTGTACATATTCGGGATCATGAGCAACAATCCCTGGGAGCATGTGAATGTGGATGAAAGTGCACCGCCTTGCAAAGCACCGTGTATCGTACCGGCTGCACCGGCCTCGCTTTGCATTTCGATCACTTTCGGAATTTGCCCGAAGATATTTTTTTGACCTTTCGCTGACCACTCATCAACCCATTCGCCCATTGCAGAACTCGGTGTAATCGGGTAGATCGCACAAACTTCATTGGTTTTGTATGCGATGTAAGCTGCGGCTTCATTTCCATCCATGATGGATACATTTTTCCGCTCTGGTAATTCCTTCTTCATTTCCTGAACTTTTTCGAGACCCTTATCCATGTAAATCCTTTGATTTTGAATAGTTAATAACATCGAAATTTAAGGGCTTTGTCCCGGGTAAAATATGATGCAAGTCAGAGGAG